>NZ_JAGMUE010001244.1:0-617 GCF_019049165.1 Streptomyces sp. AC627_RSS907 | reverse complement strand
CGCGGTCGCCACCGCCGCCGCCTCGATCCCGCAGGCCAGGGCGAGCCCGCGGCGCGCGGCGCGGCGGAACCCGTGCGCGGCCAGCAGGCGCGCGACGAACAGCAGCAGGCCGAGCGCGCCGGCGGCGAGCGCGGCCCCGGGCCCGAAGCCGGGTCGCGGTCCTAACCCGTGCCACGACAGGGCGCACCAGACCGCGACGAGCAGCGCGCCGAGCGCGCACCCGAACAGCGCCAGCGCACCAGCGAACGCCCTGCGCGCCCCCGTCGCGAACCCCGCCAACTCCCGGCTCGCCCACAGCGCACGGCGGGTGCGCGCGGCGAACCACCGCGCGCACCAGGCGGCGGGCGGCCACGCGCCGATGAGCGCCGCCACGCCCACCGCGCCGGGCCCGACCTGCCGCCAGCCGTCGGACCCCCGCCACTCGTGGAAGTCAGGCCACCCCTGGCGATCGAGCCAGCCGTGCGGGTCGGGCCACCCGCCGAGGCCCGGAAGGCTCGGGTACGGCGGCTGCCCGGTGCGCCAGCCGGCACCGAGCGCGCCCGCCAGCGCCTCGGTGAGCAGCCAGTTCCCACCCAGCAGGAACCCGAACAGCCAGCACCACCACACCGGCCCGAGCC
>NZ_JAGMUE010001243.1:0-566 GCF_019049165.1 Streptomyces sp. AC627_RSS907 | reverse complement strand
GCACCAGGAGGTGCTGCGCCGGCTCGCCGCGCGCCTGGGCCAGCGCTACTCCGAGAGCAATGTCGTCCTCTCCGCCACCCACACCCACGCCGGCCCCGGCGGCCACGGGCACGACGTGCTCTACAACCTCACCACGCTCGGGCACCAGAAGAAGACGTACGAGGCGATCGTCTCCGGCATCGTGGCGGCCGTCGTCACCGCCGACGCCGATCGCGCCCCCGGCACCGTGAAGATCGCCACCGGCGAGTTGAAGGGTGCGAACGTCAACCGGTCGGCGGCGGCCTTCCGTCGCAACCCGGCCGCCGAGCGGGCCCGCTTCCCGGGCGAGGTGGACACCCGGATGACCGTGCTCCGCTTCGAGCGGGCGGGCCGGCCGGTGGGCATGCTGAGCTGGTTCCCCACCCACGCCACCTCCATGACCCCGAAGAACACGCTGATCAGCGCCGACAACAAGGGGTATGCCAGCTACCGGGTCGAGCACGACGCCTTCGGCGTGGACGCGGCCGCCCGTGGCCGGTTCGTCGCCGCGTTCGCGCAGACCAACGCCGGCGACATGTCACCCACCC
>NZ_JAGMUE010001242.1:0-610 GCF_019049165.1 Streptomyces sp. AC627_RSS907 | reverse complement strand
GCGTCGACTGGTGGGGCATGGTCGCCTTCGCGGCGTCGCTCACCCTGCTCGTGCTCGGCTTCCTGCGCGGCGAGTCCTCCGGGTGGACCAGCGGCCCCATCCTGGCGGCCTTCGCCGGAGCCCTCGTGCTCATGATCGCCTTCGTGGCCATCGAGCGACACCTCGGCGAGCGGGCCATGTTCGACCTGAGCCTGCTGCGCATCCCCACCTTCGGCGGCATCTGCGTGGCCACCTTCCTCTCCAACGCGACCAGCCTCGCCGCCGTCTTCCTTCAGATCTCCTACATCCAGAACGTGCTCGGCTTCTCGCCCTGGGAGACCGGCCTGCGGCTGATGCCGATGATGCTCACGCTGTTCGTGGTGGCCGCCCTGACCGGCGGGTTGCTCCAGACCATGCCGCCGGGGCTGCTGGTGGGCCTGTCCATCGGCTTCATCGCCGCCGGCATGGGCCTGGTGACGCTGGTGGAGCCGGACAGCTCCTGGACCGCGCTGCTGCCCAGCATGGTCGTCACCGGCATCGGCATGGGCCTGTTCAACCCGCCCCGCGCCGCCGTCACCATCGGCGTGGTGCCGCCCGAGAAGGCCGGCATGGCCTCCGGCATGGGGGAGAC
>NZ_JAGMUE010001241.1:0-580 GCF_019049165.1 Streptomyces sp. AC627_RSS907 | reverse complement strand
CGTGGACGGCGTCTTCGCCGACGAGCACACCCGCACGGCCGTCTGCGAGTGGACCAGCTTCAAGCCGGGCCTGGGCACCGTGCTGCGCGGCGTGGAGGTCTACCGCTTCAACGACGCCGGCCTCATCGACGAGGTCCGCGTCTACTACGCGTCCCGCCGCGACGACACGGCCCCCGCCAACGAACTGGAGGGCTACCCGTACGCCGAGCGGGGATTCGCCACGTGAGCGGTGCCGCCCCGGCCGAGCCCACCGCGCCGCTCGCGGCCGGCGAGCCCTTCGACGAGCGTGACGGCGTCATCTGGCTGGACGGCGGGTTCGTGCCCTGGCGGGCCGCGCGGCTGCACGTGCTCAGCCACGGCCTGCACTACGCCACCAGCGTCTTCGAGGGCGAACGCGTCTACGACGGCGTGGTGTTCAAGCTCCACGAGCACAGCGAGCGACTGTGCGCGTCGGCCCGGGAGCTGGGCTTCGAACTGCCCTGGAGCGCCACGGAACTCGACCGCGCCACCCGCGCCCTGGTGCGCGCCCAGCACCTGCGCGACGCGTACGTGCGGCCACTGGCCTGGTGCGGCACCGAGA
>NZ_JAGMUE010001240.1:0-566 GCF_019049165.1 Streptomyces sp. AC627_RSS907 | reverse complement strand
GAGTCGAACGCCCGTGGACCGAACTTCGCGTACGCGTCTGGCGTCCATCGCGTTGGCCGTCACGGAACGGGCTCATGGTGAGGGCGGACCTGTCGGGTAGCCCGTGGTGAGAACGGCGATGCCGGTTCGCCTCGGGGTTGCTCAAGGAGATGCCTCCGGGTGCGCGACGCCGTGACCTTCGACAGTTCGCGCGGGCGCCACCGTGGGGCCGTCCGGTGCCGGCGTCAGCCGCGTCTCCTGTAGACGGGTGCCCGGCTCCCGCGTTCGAGAAGGTGGCGCCATCGGCGCTCGACAATCGCCGCGTACGGGGGCCGTGTTGGTCAGGCCCTCGGCTTGACGAGGCTCTCTTGCTGGTCATGCCTCCTTCCCTGTCCGCTGATGCCGCAGGAAGAGACGGCCAGCGCACCTCCCATCCGCTTCCCCCGTCCCCGGTCGGCATTGACAACCGTCCTCGCGCCCCGTCACCATCATTCCACTAATCAAGTAGTGGAATGGTGGTGGTGATCCTGGAGTACCGCATCGACAGGCGGAGCGGGGTTCCCGCCTTCCAGCAGATCGTGCAGCAG
>NZ_JAGMUE010001239.1:0-630 GCF_019049165.1 Streptomyces sp. AC627_RSS907 | reverse complement strand
CGACGAGGGCCGCGGCCCCGGCGAAGCCGCACGTAACCGTCGACACCCGCAGCACGAAGCCGCTCAACGTCCGGATGTACCCGAGCGAGGACGCCACGGACGCGGGCAACCTCAAGAACGGCACCGTCGTCGGCGTGGACTGCAAGGTCCGCGCCCAGCAGGTCCAGGACAGCACCTACTGGTACAAGATCCGCGGCAAGGAGCAGTGGATCACGGCCGAGTTCACCAAGAACCCGTCCGGTACCGCGCCGCTGTGCAAGGACTTCTTCCCGGCCAAGCAGGCCACCCAACAGGGCAAGGCCGTGGGCTGACCCCGCTCGCCCACATATCGCGACACCGGGCCGCACTCGACGGCCCGACCGGGCCAGCACCGCTGACCGGCACGCCCCGCCGGGCGCTGAAATACCAGCGCGCCGACGGGGCGTTCCTCTTGCCCGCCGTCGCCCAGCAGCCACCCCGTCGCCGCTCAGCCGCCGCTCAGGGGGTGGCCGGCGGCTCCCAGGTGGCGACCAGGTCGAGGAGGCCGGGGAAGCGGTCGTTCAGGTCGGCGACGCGGACGTGGCTGCGCCGCTCCAGGCCGTACTGGCGCTGCCGGATGAGGCCCGCCTCGCGCAGCGCCTTGTAGTGGTG
>NZ_JAGMUE010001238.1:0-545 GCF_019049165.1 Streptomyces sp. AC627_RSS907 | reverse complement strand
GCCGACCGCTGGCTCGCCGCGTTCCAAGGCGCGTTGGGGGAGTGGCGTGAGCGGTACGGGGACGGCGGGGACGGCAGCGCCACGGCGGCCGACCGGGAGGTCGGTGCGGAAGGCGGTGACGAGGGCGGCGCCGAGTGGCGCGCCGCGCTCGCCGGGCTCGGGCGTGAGACGGTGACCGCGCTCCTCGCGGTGGACCGGGGGGCACAGGCGCGGGACGTGCTGGCCGCGCTGCCGGCGGCGGTGCGCGCCCGTGGCCGGTTCGTCCTGCTCACGGCCCAGGTGCTGGTCGCGGACGGCGACGCGGCGGGCGCCCGCGCCCTGTTCGACGCCGGCTTCGAGGTGGACGACCTGCGCGAGGGCGACGAGACGCTGAGCGACACGTGGTTCGCCGTGGCCGAACGCCTCGTGGCCGCCGACCCGGAGTCGGCGGACCTCGACGCCGACGCGTTGCGGGCCCGCGCCAGGGAACTGCACCCGCTGCCCGACCGCTACGAGTTCCGCATGCGGCCCGCCTGATGGCCGGCTGACGCTCGGCGGGTTGGTGG
>NZ_JAGMUE010001237.1:0-570 GCF_019049165.1 Streptomyces sp. AC627_RSS907 | reverse complement strand
GGACCTCGGTCCCGAACTCGCCGCCGTGGCCGTCTACCCCCGCAACCTGGTCTTCCTCCCCGCCGACACCGGCCGCCGGCTGACCACCGTCGACCTCGGCGACGCCTTCCGGGCACGCTACGGCCAGCCGTACACCGTGCTGCACCGCGGCGACCTCCTCGACATCCTGCTCGCCGCCTGCCGCGCGCACGAGCGCGTCACCCTGGAGTCGGGGCGCGAGGTCGTCGAGGTGCGCGACGCCGAGGGCGAGTCGGCGACCGTGCGGTTCGCCGACGGCGAGACGTACGCGTGCGAGGCGGTGGTCGGCGCCGACGGCCTGTGGTCGCGCACCCGCGCGCTGGTGGCCGACGACGCGCCGCTGTGCTCGGGGTACGTCGCCTATCGCGGCACCGTCCCGGCCGGCGACCTGCCCGACAGCGTGCGGCCCGACGACGAGCTCGTCTGGATCGGACCAGGCAAGCACCTGGTGCAGTACCCCATACGACGCGGCGAGCTGCACAACCAGGTGGCGGTCTTCCGTAGCCGCCGCTACCGGCCCGAGATCGCGGCCGGTGACGACTGGGGCACCGC
>NZ_JAGMUE010001236.1:0-800 GCF_019049165.1 Streptomyces sp. AC627_RSS907 | reverse complement strand
GGTGCCGCTCACGCCGAAGGAGGAGACGGCGGCCCGGCGCGGGCGGTCCGGGGCGGGCCAGGGGCGCGCCTCGGTGAGGAGTTCGACGGCGCCGGCCGACCAGTCGATGTGCGGCGACGGCTCGTCCACGTGCAGCGTCTTGGGGAGCGTGCCGTCACGCATCGCCATCACCATCTTGATGACGCCACCGACGCCGGCCGCCGCCTGGGAGTGCCCGATGTTGGACTTGAACGAGCCCAGCCACAGCGGCTCGTCGCCCGACCGCTGCTGCCCGTACGTGGCGAGCAGCGCGTGGGCCTCGATCGGGTCGCCGAGGGTCGTGCCGGTGCCGTGCGCCTCGACGGCGTCCACGTCGGCCGCGGAGACCCCGGCGTTGGCCAGGGCCTGCCGGATGACGCGCTCCTGCGAGGGCCCGTTGGGCGCGGTGAGGCCGTTGCTGGCGCCGTCCTGGTTCACGGCCGAGCCCCGCACCACCGCCAGCACCTGGTGACCGTTCTTCCGGGCGTCGGAGAGCCGCTCCACGAGCAGCACGCCCACGCCCTCGGACCACCCGGTGCCGTCGGCCGCCGCGGCGAACGACTTGCACCGACCGTCGGCCGCCAGCCCCTGCTGCCGGCTGAACTCGGTGAACACGCTCGGCGTGGACAGCACCGTGACGCCGCCGGCGAGCGCGAGTTCGCACTCGCCCCGGCGCAGCGACTCGACCGCCAGGTGCAGCGCGACCAGCGACGACGAGCAGGCGGTGTCCACGGTGACGGCCGGGCCCTCAAGGCCGTAGGTGTAGGCGAGCCGGCCGGTGA
>NZ_JAGMUE010001235.1:0-576 GCF_019049165.1 Streptomyces sp. AC627_RSS907 | reverse complement strand
GCCGATCAAGGAGTGCGTGGCCGCGGCCCGCGCCGCCGGGGCCCCGGCCAGCGTGTCGCAGACGGCCGGAACCTTCGTCTGCAACCACGTCTTCTACGGGCTCATGCACCTCATCGCCACCGAACGCCCCGCCCTGCGCGGCGGCTTCGTACACGTCCCGTTCGCGCCCGAGCAGGTGCCGGACGGCGGCGCCCCCGCCCTCGCGGTCGCCGACAGCGCCGTGGCCCTGCGCGCCATCGCCGCCACGGTCGCCGCCGGCACGCCGGAGTTGCGCGCTGTGGGCGGTGCCACACACTGACCGGCCCCTTGGCGCCGTTTCGTCCGTTGTCAGTGCGACCGCCTACTCTGTGCGACGTGACTTCTCCACCCCCGGGGGCCGCTACGCCCCAGCTCAGTGGCCCACCCCGGCCAGCCCCGGGCCCGGCAGCCGACGAGGGCCTGGCCCGGCGGCTGCGCGCGCTCGCCTGCACGGCGCCGCTGCACGACCTGGACGTGCGCAAGGCCAACCTGGCGGGGGAGTACAGCGGGTACGCGATGGCGGAGGTGGCCCTCGCCGCGATCGACCTGGTCACCGTC
>NZ_JAGMUE010000012.1:0-114688 GCF_019049165.1 Streptomyces sp. AC627_RSS907 | reverse complement strand
CCCCCGCCCCGGGCGCCACCGGACCGGCCGCCCCGGACCAGCGGCCCCGGCCGCCCCCGCGGACCGTCGGTCCGCCAGGCAGCACTCGTCCCACGGGTGCGGCAGGCCACTGCCCCGTGCCCGACCTGCGGCCCGCGCGGCCCCTGGCCTGGCCGCGCGGGCCGCAGGGCGGGCAGGGCTGCGCCCACCGCCGGTGCCCGCAACGCCTGGTCTCCTCGTGCCCCCGCCCCACCCGCCCTGCCGGCACCGCGAGCTCCCACCAGTCGCGCCCCTGCCGGTCGTCACCCCGTCGCAGCCCGTGCCTGGGCATCCGCACAGACTCACCGGTCCGGGACTGGGACGCCGCAGCGACCCGGCCCGCACCCCCTGTACGGCCACCAGTGCCCGTGCTGTCGTGAGCTCCCCCGTTCACCCGTCACCGTGCCGTCCCGGCACGGTCCCAAGGAGCCGCGATGCCCGCAGCACCACCGGACGGTGAGCCCGCGCTGCACGTCGAGAGCCTCGACGTGACGTACGGGCGCGCACTGTCCGCCCTCCGTTCCGTGTCCCTGACCGTCCCGCACGGCGGTGTCGTCGCGCTGCTCGGCGCCAACGGAGCCGGCAAGACGACCCTGCTGCGAGCGGTGTCGGGCACGCTGCGTCTGCACCGCGGCGCGATCACGGCCGGCCGCGTCCGCTACGGCGACACGGCCCTCGACGGCCGGGACCCGGTCGCCGCGGTACGCGCCGGGGTCGTACAGGTGCCCGAGGGCAGGCGGGTGTTCGCCGGGCTCAGCGTCGACGAGAACCTGCGGGCCGGCGGCCTGGGCCTCTCCCGGCGCGCCCCGGCCCAGGTCCGCGAGGCACGGGACCGCGTCTTCGCCCTCTTCCCGCGGCTCGCCGAGCGCACCGGCCAGACAGCCGGCCTGCTGTCCGGCGGGGAGCAGCAGATGCTCGCGATCGGCCGGGCCCTGATGGCCGCGCCCCGCCTGCTCCTCCTCGACGAGCCCTCACTCGGGCTCGCCCCGCTGATGGTCGCCCGGATCGCCGACGTCGTCCGTGAGATCAACACCCAGGGCACCGCCGTACTGCTGGTCGAACAGAACGCCGGCATGGCGTTGGCGCTCGCCGACCACGCCCACGTCCTGGACGTCGGCGAGATCCGGCTGTCCGGGCCCGCCGGCGAACTCGCGCGGACGGACGCCGTGCGCCGCCTCTACCTGGGCGAGACCGACGACGGTCAGGGGGCCGCGTGACCACCCGTGACGCCACCGCACCGCCCGCCCTCGAGGTCCGGAACGTGACCGTGCGCTTCGCCGGCCTCGTCGCCCTCGACGACGTCTCCTTCACCGTCGCCCCGGGCACCGTGCACGCCGTCATCGGACCCAACGGCGCCGGCAAGTCCACGTGCTTCAACGTCCTGTCGGGCCTGTACCGGCCCACCGGCGGCACCGTGCGACTCGGCGAGGCCGAGCTGACCCGGCTGGCCCCGCACCGGATCGCCGCCCTCGGGGTGGCCCGCACCTTCCAGAACATCGTCACCACCCAGGGCACCGTCGCCGACAACCTGATGCTCGGCCGGCACGCCCTCTCCCGCGCAGGCTTCGCCGCCAGCGCCCTGCGCCTGCGCCGCGCCGTGCGCGAACAGCGCGAACACCTCGCCAGGGCCCGCGAGTTCGCCGAACTCACCGGGCTCGGCGCCCACTTCGACGCACCGGTCGCCCTGCTCTCCTACGGCGACCGTAAACGGGTCGAACTCGCCCGTGCCCTCTGCCTGGAGCCCCGTGTGCTACTGCTCGACGAACCCGTGGCCGGCATGAACGCCACCGAACGCATCCGCATGGCCGAGGTCGTCCGGGACGTCCGCGCCGAACTCGGCCTCTCCGTCGTCCTGGTCGAGCACGACATGGGCCTGGTTATGCGGCTCGCCGACGACGTGACCGTCCTCGACTTCGGCAAGGCCATCGCCCACGGCACCCCCGACGAGGTCCGGCGCGACCCCGAGGTGCTGCGCGCCTACCTGGGCACCGACAGCGCCGGCACCACCGGGGAGGACGCGGCATGACCGGCTTCCTCGACAACCTGCTGAACGGCCTCGCCCTGGGCTCCGTCTACGCCCTGATCGCCCTCGGCTTCGTCACCATCTTCAAGGCGTCGGGCGTACTGAGTTTCACCCACGGCTCCCTGCTGCTGCTCGGCGGCTACCTCGTCGCCGTCCTCCACGACGACCTCGGCTTCGCCGGGGCGCTGGCCCTCGCGATCCTCGTGACGGCCGCCGCGGCCGGGGTGCTGGACCGGCTGGTGCTGCAGCGCGTCGGGGGAGGCGACCCGCACGCCGCCCACGTCCAGACCATCGTCACCATCGGCATCGACATCGTCCTGGTGACCGACCTGGCCCGGCGCATCGGCGGTGACCTGCTGCCGCTCGGCGACCCCTGGGGGGACGCGGTGACCGACCTGGGCCCGGTGACCGTCGCCGACAGCCGCCTCGCCGCGATCGCGGTGTCCGCCGTGGCGATCGGCGGTGCCTTCGCCCTCTTCCGCTTCACCCCCTGGGGCCTGTCGCTGCGCGCGGCCGCCGAGGACGCCGAGGCCGCCGCGCTCATGGGCGTACGGCTGACCCGGGTGCGCACCGTCGCGTGGTGCCTGGCCGGCGGCCTCGCCGCGCTCGCCGCGGTGTTCCTGGTCGCCTTCCCCGCGCCGGGGCTGGAACGCACCACCGGGCAGATCGCCCTGAAGGCCTTCCCGGCGGCGATCCTGGGCGGCATGGCCTCCCCGGTCGGCGCCCTGGTCGGCAGCATGCTGATCGGCCTCACCGAGGCCTTCGTCGCCGGCTACCAGTCCGACCTGCACGTCCTCGGCGAGGGTTTCGGCGACGTCGCCCCGTACGCCGTGATGGTGCTCGTCCTGCTGGTGCGCCCCGCCGGCCTCTTCGCGGCGAAGGGAGCGGCCCGTGTCTGATCTCCTGAAGTCCGGTCCCCGCGGCAGGAGCGACCTCCTCAGGCGCGGCGGGTTCCTGCTGCCCGCCCTCCTGCTGTGCGCCCTGCCCTTCTACCTGGACGCCTTCTGGCTGCGCATCGGCCTGTTCTCCATGGCCGCCGCCATCGGCGCCGTCGGGCTGGGCGTGCTCAGCGGCACGGCGGGACAACTCTCCCTCGGACACGCCTTCTTCCTCGCCGTCGGCGCCTACGGTTACGTATGGCTGGCGGGCGAGCCCGGACCGGGCCTGCCGCCCGCCGTCGCCCTCGTCCTCGCCGTCCTGCTCGCCGGAGCGGCGGGCGGCCTCTTCAGCCCCGTCGCCGGCCGCGTCAAGGGCATCTACCTCGGCGTGGCCACCCTCGCCCTGGTCTTCCTCGGCCACCACGTCCTGCTCACCGCCAGCTCCGTCACCGGCGGCTTCAACGGACGCTCGGTGCCGCCGCTGGAGCTCGGCGGGTTCACCTTCGCGGAGTCCGACCCCGAACTGACGGTCCTGGGCGTACCCTTCGGCGCCGAGGAACGGCTCTGGTACCTGGGCCTCGCCCTGTTCGCCCTGACCTGGTTCACCGCGCGCGGACTGCTGCGCGGCCGGCCCGGACGCGCCCTGGTGGCCCTGCGCGACAGCGAGACCGCGGCGTCCGTGATGGGCGTGCACGTGGCGGGGTACCGCTCGGCGGCGTTCGTCGTCTCCTCGATGTACGCGGGCCTCGCCGGGGTCCTGCTGGCGCTGTCCTTCCGCCGTGTCGTGCCCGACTACTTCTCCCTCGCCCTCTCCGTCGACTACCTCGCCATGATCGTCATCGGCGGCCTCGGCTCGGTGGCCGGAGCCACCGCCGGAGCGGTCTTCGTCACCGCGCTGCCCCTGCTGATGACCCGCTACGCCGACCAGTTGCCGCTGGTCGCGACCCCGGGCTCCGGCGACGGCTCGATCGGCCCGACCGAGGCCTCCCGCTACCTCTACGGGGCCGCGATCGTCGTGATCCTGCTGTACGCCCCGGACGGCCTGCACGGACTGGCCCGCCGGACCCGCGCCCGCCTGCGCCGCCGGTCACCCGTCACCGACCCTCCCGGCACCGGGGGCACGCCCCCGTCCTCCGCCAGCACCGCACGAGCCAAGGAGCACACCCCGTGAACGTCACGCACACCAGGCCCCGCACCACCCGGACCGCCGCGCTGGCCGCGGCACTGGCCGCCGTGCTGCTCGCGGGCACCGCCTGCAGCACCAAGGCGGACGGCAAGAGCACCGACGACGGCGCCGACGGCGTCAAGGCCGGCCCCGGAGTCAGCGACAAGGCCATCAGGCTGGGCGCGCTGACCGACCTCACCGGCCCGTACGCCACTCTCGGCAAGAGCATCGTGCAGGCCCAGCAGATGTGGGCCGACGAGACCAACGCCGCCGGCGGCATCTGCGGGCGCAAGGTCGAGATCGTCGTCAAGGACCACGGCTACGACGTGCAGAAGGCGGTCACCGCCTACGCCGACATCTCCCCGGACGTCGTCGCCCTGCCCCAGGTCATCGGGTCGCCGGTGGTCGCCGCCCTGCTCGACGACATCCAGCGGGACCACATCCTGACCTTCCCGCAGGCCTGGGCCGCCTCCCTGCTCGGCAAGGACTCCGTCCAGGTACTCGGCACCACCTACGACCTCGACATGATCGCCGCCGTCGACTTCCTCACCCGCACCAAGAAGATCGCCAAGGGCGACACGATCGGCCACGTGTACTTCGAGGGCGACTACGGCGCCAACGCGCTGGAGGGCTCGCAGTGGGCCGCCGGGCAGGCCGGGATGAAGGTGGTCGGCCAGAAGATCAAAGCGACGGACACCGATCTGTCCGCGCAGGTGTCGGCGCTGAACAAGGCCGGGGTGAAGGCGGTCCTGATCAGCGCGGGCCCCGCGCAGACCGCGTCCCTCGCCGGTGTGGCAGCGGCCCGGGGGCTGAAGGTGCCGATCGTCAGCAGCGCTCCGGGGTACGCGCCGCAGTTGATGAAGACGCCCGCTGCGGCGGCGCTGGAGGCCATGGTCCACGTGGCCAGCGCCGCACCGGCGGTCAGCTCGGAGCTGCCGGGCGTCAGGAAGATGGTCGCCTCGTACACCGAGAAGTACCCCGGCCAGCCGGTGGACTCCGGCGTGCTCTCCGGGTACAACGCCGCACAGCTGCTGGGCGCCGACCTGAAGAAGGCCTGTGAGGGGGGCAGCCTCACCCGGGAGGCCGTGGTGAAGGCCCACCGCTCGCAGAGCAACGCCGACACCGGCCTCGGCATGCCGCAGAACTTCACCGACGTGTCCGCGCCGGCGAGCCGGTCCACCTACGTGCTCAAGCCCGACGCCAAGGCGGTCGGTGGCCTGGTCGGCGTGGAGGAGGCCCACCAGGCGCCCGGAGTCGACGCGTACCTGTCCGCCCGCGGCTGACCTACGGGAGCGGCCGTCAACTCGCCTGTCCGGCAGGTGTCTTGACGGCCGCTCGATCCGGCTGCTGTTTCGCCTGACCACCGGGTCCCAAGGATGTACTCTCTGTCATGCCGGTCCAGTTGGCGCGGTACGGAGCTGGGGGAACGATGCAAGCCGACAAGCGGTTGTCCACGGAGATCGACGCCAATGTGCCCACGGCCGCACGCATGTACGACTACTACCTGGGTGGCAAGGACAACTACGCGGCCGACCGGGCGGCGGTCGGCGAGCTCGACAAGGTCGTTCCCAGTACCCGTCGCCTGGCGCTGAACAACCGGCGCTTCCTGCAGCGGGTCGTCAGGACCCTCGCGCGGGACTACGGCATACGCCAGTTCCTCGACCACGGCTCCGGCCTGCCCACCCAGGACAACGTGCACCAGATCGCCCAGCGTGTCGCGCCCGACTCGCGCGTCGTGTACGTGGACAACGACCCGATGGTGCTGGTCCACGGCCGGGCCCTGCTGGACCAGAACGACCGGACCGCCGTGATTCACGCCGACATGCGCTCGACGGAGGAGATCTTCTCCCACCCGGACACCCAGCGGCTGATCGACTTCTCGCAGCCGGTGGCGGTGCTGTTCAACTCGGTCTTCCACTGCATCCCGGACAGCGACACCGACGGTCCGCCGGCGGTCGTCCGCCGCGTGGCCGAGCGGCTCGTGCCCGGCAGCTACGCGGTGATGTGCCAGCTGGTCAGCGATGACCCCGAGGTACGGAAGTTCGTCACCGAGTTCATGGACCAGGCGACCCAGGGACACTGGGGCAGGGTCCGCGAACGGAAGGACGTCGAGGCGTGGTTCGAGGGCATGGACATCCTCGAGCCGGGTCTGGTGGAGGTGTCCACCTGGCGTCCGGACAGCGAGGTGGTGCCGCGACAGCTCACCGACGAGTGGATCGAGTTCGGCGGCCTGGGCCGACTGCGCTGACGCACGCCGAGCGGGTGTGCGCGCCGAGGAACGCGGCCGCGAAGCACACCACCGCGAGGAGGGCGACGCGCACGGACCTCGCGTCGGCGGGTGCGCCCGCCCGGACGCTCACTTCGCCGCGTAGCGCGTCGCCATGGTCTCGCGCAGCAGCTCCACCGACTCCCGCGGCGTCAGCGCCTCGTCGGCCAGCCGGTCCAGGGCGACCCGGTACTCCTCTGTCTCGTCGCGGTCCTCGAGGAAGTTGGCGCTCCTGATGTGCTCGAGGTAGACGACGTCGGGAAGGTCGCCGCCACCGAAGCGCAGATAGGTGACCGGTATGGCCGGTGCTGACGCGTTGGTCGCGTCCAGCGGCACGATCTGCAGGGTCACCTGGGGGCGCTTCGCCATGTCCACGAGATGCGCGAGCTGGTCCCGCATGACCTCGCGGCTGCCCAGCACCCGGAGCAGTACCGACTCGTCGATGACCGCCCACAGTTGCGGGGCGTCGGCGCGGTCCAGCAGCTTCGTCCGGCGCACCCGCAGGTCGACCCGCCGCCCCACCTCGCCCGCGGGCGCGTTCGGCAGCCCCCGCTCGACCACGGCGCGGGCGTACTCCGGCGTCTGGAGCAGGCCCGGGACGTACTGGATCTCGAAGGTGCGGATGGTGGCGGCCGCTTCCTGGAGGCCGACCAGGCGGTCGAACCACTCCGGCATCAGACGCTTGTCGTACCGCTGCCACCAGCCCGGTTCACCGGCGCGCCGCAACAGCTTGAGCAGGACCGAGACCTCGTAGGCGCCCGTGCCGTACCGCTTCAGCAGTGCCCGGACGTCGGTCTCCGTCGGGGGCCTGCGGCCCTTGCCCGACTCGATGCGCGAGAGCTTCGCCGCGCTGAACCCCAGCTCGCGTGCCGCCTGCTCCTGGGACAGGCCGGCGTCCTCGCGGAAACCGGCCAGTTGCACACCGACGAGCATCTTCAGCAGAGTCGGAGCGGGCTCGGCGCGATCCAGGTAGGGTTCGAGGTGGGAGAGGTGATGCGGCGCGGCGGACATCCTGACTCCCAGCAGACCGGCAGACTTGAAGAACAGACTATCGCATCCCGCCGGTGCGCACCGCATCGCCCCGTGGTGATCGGGGAGTTGGCCTCCGCCCGCCTCACAGGAGGTGGTCGAACTCGCCTTCCTTCGCCCCGGCCAGGAAGGCCGCCACCTCGGCGGAGGTGTAGACGAGCGCGGGGCCGTCGGGGTCACGGGAGTTGCGCATCGCCACGCCTCCGTCCACGAGGGCGACCTCGACGCAGTTGCCCTCGGCGTTGCTGTGGCGACTCTTCTTCCAGCGGACGTCCAACGAGCTGGCCTGCACTCCGTTGCGCACTGGTGGCACCGCGGTCTCCTTGCCGTTCGCGGGAGCGGGCCGAGTCCCTTCGGTCCCCGGACGCTCCCGTCCGATTTCTTTTCGCGCAATTTCTCGTGCAATTGCACGCGAGCGCTGTCAGCGTGGATAATAGCCGTGGCGTCAACCCCCCGGTTGACACACGATCTTGACGTCCCATCAGGGAGATGTCGTGCCGTTATCCGCGCATCCAGCACTCCGGTCGCCCGGCGCACCCGTGCCGGACACGGGCGTGACGATCCGGCTCGACGGACCCCGCCCGCGACGCGGCCGGTCATCGGCCGGGTCGCGCGGCGGTTCTCGGGGACCGGGCCGGGACTCGTCCCGGACCCCGGTCACCTGACGCCCGCCGACTCCCGTCGCGGGGCGACGCGCCCGACGCCGGCCCGTCCGCCCGCTCCGCCCCTCAGGAGCACGGACGCGGACCGGCACCGTCGGCGCCCCGGCGGAGGAGCGGGGCCGGTCCCCGAAACCTCCGGCGGGCAGGACCGTCCGGGCCGCCTCGCCGTCCCGCCCCGTCATCCGACCCGACTGCCGCGGAAGGGCCCCACACCATGCGCAGCGCTCCGACACCGAAGCCGAGCACCCAGCGCACCGACCGTCAGACGCCATCCGGCTCACCCCGGACCGCCCCCCTCGCGGGACTGGACGGGGTGCCCTGGAGCGAGATCCAGGACTCCAGCGGCTCGGCCGCGGCCATTCCCCGGCTGCTGCGCAAGGTCGCCTGGGGGGATGCCGAGACCGCCCGGGCCGCCCTCGGCGATCTCCGGAAGCGGATCTGCCAGTACGGCTTCGTCGTCGAACAGGCGACCGCCGCGACCGTGCCGTTCCTGTGGGACCTGGCTCAGCGGCCGCAGGTGAACTGCCGGGCCCAGATCATCCAACTGCTCAAGAACATCGCGGACGCCCGGCAGTGGGAGACCACCGCCACCGTCTATCCCAAGCTGCTCAACCACCGGGAGAACCCGGTGGCGTGGGAGCGAGCGGCGCGGCAGGCCGTCCGGGCCCGGCGGGACGAGCTGGAGCGGCTACTGGCCGAGGGCGACAGCGAGATCGAGCGGGCCACGACCGAACTGGCCCGCACACTCGGAGACTGAGACCCGCGCCCTCCGCGGGGGAGGAGGCGCGGGTCTCCCTTCCGGCTGACGGAACGATGTGGCGTAGTCCTCGCCGACGGGGTAGGAAAGCGCGGGAAGAAAGCGCTTGCCCCACTCGGTCACTGGAGGACCACGCCCATGGCGTCGCCGCCCGAAAAACCGCTCGACCACCGTTACCGGGGCGAGCACCCGATACGTACGCTCGTCTACCTGTTCCGCGCCGACCGCCGCCGTCTGGCCGGGGCGGTCGCCGTCTTCACCGTCAAGCACAGCCCGGTCTGGCTGCTGCCCCTCATCACCGCGTCGATCATCGACACCGTCGTCCAGCACGGCCCGATCGGCGACCTGTGGACCAGCACCGGGATCATCATGTTCATCCTGGTGGTCAACTACCCGCTGCACGTGCTGTACGTCCGCCTCCTGTACGGCAGTGTGCGCCGCATGGGCACCGGGCTGCGCTCCGCGCTGTGCACGCGCATGCAGCAGCTCTCCATCGGCTACCACTCGCGCGTCAGCGCCGGCGTCCTGCAGGCCAAGGTCGTCCGGGACGTGGAGACGGTGGAGCAGATGGTCCAGCAGACCGCCGAGACGGGGCTCGGCGCCTTCACCGTCCTCGCCGGCGGCCTCGTCATCATCGCCATCCGCACACCGGAGTTCCTGCCCGTCTTCCTCGTCGTCGTACCGGCCGCCTCCCTCCTCGTGGCCAAGCTCCGCGCCCGTCTGCGCACCCACAACGAGCACTTCCGCCACGAGGTGGAGACCCTGTCCTCCCGGGTCACGGAGATGACCCGGCTGATACCGGTCACCCGCGCCCACGGTCTGGAGGGCAAGGCGCTGCGCCGCATGGACGGCACCCTGGACCGCCTGCTCACCTCCGGGATGCGCCTGGACCTGGTCAACGGCCGCTTCGGCTCACTGGCCTGGGTGGTGCTCAACGTGGTCGGTGTACTGGTCCTCGCGGGCGCCGCGCTGATCTCGTACTACGACGTCTGGGGTGTGACCGCGGGCGACGTCGTCATGCTCAGTGCCTTCCTGACCACCCTCACCAGCTCCACGACCACGTTGGCGGGACTGGCGCCCGTCATCACCAAGGGCCTGGAGTCCGTCCGATCGGTCGGCGAGGTGCTCCAGGCTCCCGAACTGGAGGACAACGAGGGCAAGACGGAGCTCACCTCGCTGCGCGGGGCGGTCGCGTTCGAGGGCGTGGGGCACGTCTACGAGAGCGACGGGCGGCCCGCCGTGAGCGACTTCACCCTCACGGTCGAGCCCGGCGAGACCGTCGCGCTGGTGGGGGCGTCCGGCGCGGGCAAGTCCACCGTGCTCAACCTGGTCATCGGCTTCCTGCGCCCGACCTCGGGCCGGCTGCTGCTGGACGGCACCGACATGAACACCCTGGACCTGCGCACGTACCGGCGCTTCGTCTCGGTCGTGCCGCAGGAGTCGATCCTGTTCGACGGCACGATCCGGGAGAACGTCGCCTACGGCATGGACGACGCCGACGAGGAGGCGGTGCGCGCGGCGCTGCGCGACGCCAACGCGCTGGAGTTCGTCGACCGGTTGCCGAAGGGGCTCGACACCCTGGTCGGTGAGCACGGGGCACGGCTGTCCGGCGGGCAGCGCCAGCGCCTGGCCATCGCCCGGGCCCTGATCCGGGACCCCAGGGTCCTCATCCTGGACGAGGCCACCTCGGCGCTGGACACCCGGTCGGAGGCGCTCGTGCAGCAGGCGCTGGCCCGGCTGTTGCGCGGACGGACCACGTTCGTCGTGGCCCACCGGCTCTCCACGGTGCGGGGCGCGGACCGGATCGTGGTGATGGGCGACGGCCGCATTCAGGAGACCGGCACGCACGAGGAACTGCTGCGCAGGGGAGGGGCGTACACGGCGCTGCACAGCGGCCAGGTCGCCTGACCGCGCGGCCCGGACGCTCCGCGTCGCCCGGACGTGTCGCGTGGGTGGACGTGTCGTGTGGGCGGACGTGGGAGGGGACGTCCGCCGGTCGCGGGGCACGCCTTCCGGGCCGGCCGGGTGCTCGACGAGGTCGGGCCCGGCCGGCGACTCGCGGCAGGCGCTTCCACGGACCGGAGCCACGTGGGGATGCGCGGCTTGCCGCGAGCGAACGCGTCAAGTGAAGGCGGCCATTCCGTCCCTTTTCGATCAAGTTTCGTCATTTCTCGCGGCAAAGGCCGGACAGTAAACGACGTAATTTCGCCAATTGCGAGCAGAGGCGCGCATGGTGTGAATGCTTCCCCCGTGTCCGGGCATACGCAGCGAAAATCGAGAGAGGGGCGCTTCGTGCTCGAACCGGACCCGAAGGTCGTCAGGGAGTTGCTGACGCGATACGCGTCACTGCGGATCGCTCAGGCGGAGAGGGACAGGCCGGCGACGGCGCGCGAGCTGGCGGACGTGAGCTACACGCTGTGCGTGATGATGGCGACGACCGGCATCCACGACGCGGTGGCCAAGGCGGACGCGCTGCTGCTCGCCAAGGGGCAGCCGCAGGAGGCCGCCCGCGCGGCGGACCCGGACGAGGAGAGCGGCCTGTCGCTGGCCGTGTGACACCGTGGTACCCGGGCCCGTCTCACGGATCAGGCCGAACGCGTCGGCCTGATCCGTGAGACGGGCCCCGCGCGCGATCCCCCGCAGCGGCCGGCTTCCCGTGGAACGCCGCCCGGTAGGCGTGCGGCGTGGTGCCGACCACCCGGCGGAACCGCTCCCGGAAGGCCGTGGGGGACCCGAACCCCGCCTGACGCGCGATCCGTTCGATCGGGTGGTCACCGTTCTCCAGCAGGTACTGCGCGCGCCGCACCCGCGCCCGCAACAGCCACTGCAAGGCGGTGGTGCCCGTCTGCTCGCGGAACCGGCGGCTGAAGGTGCGCTCGCTCATTCCCGCGCGCGCCGCCATCGCCGCGAGGGTGATCTCCCCGGCCAGGTTGTCCTCGATCCACTCCAGCAGTGGTTCCAGGTCCGAGCCGCGCGGTACGGGCGGGTGCTCGTGCACGATGAACTGGGCCTGGCCGCCCTCCCGTTCCAGCGGTACGACACACATCCGGGCGGCGTGCGCGGCGACGGCCGACCCCAGGTCCTGGCGGATCATGTGCAGGCACATGTCCAGACCGGCGGCGGCGCCCGCCGAGGTGAGGATCTGCCCGTTGTCGACGTAGAGCACGTCCGGCTGCACCTCGACGCGCGGATAGCGGCGGGCCAGTTCCGCCGCGGCGATCCAGTGCGTGGTGGCGCGCAGCCCGTCCAGCAGCCCGGCCTCCGCGAGGACGAAGGCGCCCACGCACACGGACGCGATCCGCGTACCGGCCCCGGCCGCCCGGCGCAGCGCCGCGAGGACACGCTCCGAGGGCGGGCCCGACTCCTCGGACCGCCCCGGCACGATGATCGTGTCGGCGGCCTCCAGCGCGTCCAGGCCGCGGTCGATACGGAGGGCGAGTCCCTCCGTGCGCACCTCCGGCGACTCCGCGCACAGCCGGACCCGGTAGGGGCTGCGCCCGTCGGGCAGCCGCGTCCAGTCGAACGCCTGCATGGGCGCCGCCATGTCGAACGGCACCACGTCGTCGAGGACCAGGATCGCCACGGAGTGCATGGCCGCCACGATAGGCGGATCCCCGCCCCGCGCAGAAGTCCGTGGCACGAGCCCGTACGGACGGCCGTCCGGCCGGATACCTCCTGGTGGGGGTGTTGGCGAGAATCCGTTGGAAGCTGTCATTTCAGCCTCTGTGCGCGCACCGGACCGCTTCCTAACGTGGCTCCGGCGGGCCGAAGCCTTACGTGACGAGGCGTGCCGCCGCCCGCCGCACCCTTCCGCCCGATCCTGCCCTCCGGAGCCCGATCCATGACCAAAGTCCTGCTGTCCCTCCACGTCCTGGCCGCCATCATCGCCATCGGTCCCGTCACCGTCGCGGCCAGCATGTTCCCGCCGGCCGTGCGTCGCGTGGGCCTGCCCGACGGGGCCGGGGACGTGGGGACCGTACGGCTGCTGCACCGCATCTGCCGCGTCTACGCCGGGCTCGGGCTGGCGGTGCCGGTCCTCGGCTTCGCCACCGCGGCCGCGATGGACGTGCTGCGGGACGCGTGGCTCGTCACGTCCGTCGCCCTGACCGCGGCGGCCGCGGGGATCCTGGTCGCCTTCGTCCTGCCCCGTCAGGAGGAACTGCTGGAGCAGTTGACCGGCCGACAGCCCGTCGAGCGCGCCCGTACTGCCCGGCTCGCCATGTTCACCGGCCTGTTCAACCTGCTGTGGGCCACGGTCACGGTCCTCATGATCGTCCGGCCCGGCTCCACGACCGGCGCCTGAGCGGCCGTCACGTCCTGAACGGAATGCGCACGAGCGGGTGGACGGACGCCTAGACTGCTCAGTCGCGCCTCCGTACGGGGGCGGACGACACGAAAGGCACGTTGACGGGTGTTCCAGGATTCCCCCATCTACGACCGACTCGTCGCCGAATGCGGTGACATCCCCACGCAGGTGCGGCGGGAGGCCGAGCGCGTGAGCAGGGAGCTGGAGGTTGTCATGCGCCCGTTGCACTCACCCGGCCACCTGCCCGGCGCCGAGCGCCGGCCGTCCCCCGGTGCCGGCTGGCAGCGCACCGCCCTGCTGCCGGGCCCGCGCCCGCACTGAGGGCCGCCGGCGCACGTCCCGGGGTGGCGCCGGACGGACGTCGTGCGGCCGACGGGGGCCGCCGCACCGGCGGTCTCGTCGACCGGCCGGCGTCGTGCCGGGCCCGCCTCACCTGCCGGCCGTCCGGTGCGCGCCGTCGGTGTCCACCGGCTCGTCGGCGCCGGGCCGGGCCAGCCACGCCGCGATCGTGCGGGCGATCGGCTGGCCCGTGTCCACCTCGACGAAGCCGAACTGCCCCGACTGGTTGCACTCCAGGAACCACCAGGTGCCGTCGCCGTCCTCGGCGAAGTCGAAGGCGCCGTAGGCCAGCCCCGCCGCACGGACGTAGGCACGGACGGCCTCGGCGACGCGGGGCGGCACCTCGGCGGGCCGCCACGGCTCGCGGGACGTGGTGAAGCGGACGTCCACCTCCTCGGGGCCCAGGTCCGCGAGGGTCGTCTTCCGGGCGGCCAGCAACTCGTCGCCGACGACGGTGAGGCGGATGTCGGCGCGCTTGGCCACCCGGCGTTGCAGCAGGGTGGGGCCGTGGGCGACGGCGGAGAAGTCCGTCTCGGGCGGGACCCTGCTGGTCGGCACCGCCAGCGGCGGGTCCTGCGGATGCGCGCCGGAGACCGGCTTGACCACCAGGTCCGGATAGCGTTCGGCGAACTCCCGCGCCGCCCGGGGGAAGGTCGTGATCAGCGTGGCCGGCACGGGCAGCCCGCACCGCTGGGCGAGACGCAGCTGCCAGGGCTTGTACCGGGCGCGGTGTGCCGCGTCGGGCTGGTTCATCCAGCGTGCCCCGCAGTCGCGGAGCATGCCGTAGAGCGCCTGCTCGGACTCCTCGGTCAGCCAGCCGGAGGGCTCGGCGGCACGCGTGGCCGCCCGGCCCGGCCGGCGCACCCACACGGAACGCAGTCCGCCGATGCTCACCAGGCGGCCCCCGGACGAGAGGTGCCCCCGGAAGGCGCCGTGCACGAACTCGCCGGAGAGCGCGACGGAGTCCGTCAGATCGGCGGGGTCCAGGCGGACCACCGGTACTCCCGACGCGTTGAGGTGCACGACCACCATGTCCGCGGTGACGTCCTCTTCACAGGTCAGGATCAGCACGGTCATTCTCGACGGCCCGTGTTCAGTCGTCGAAGTGAGTCTTCGACCCCGCGGTGGAGGTCGTGGTCCCCAGTTCTCTCAACAGCGCGTGGTCACCTGCGGCCACCCGCCCGTCGAGGAGCACGTTCAACTGCAGCCCGGAGTCGTAGACGTACGGAGTGGTGGCTTCCAACTCCACTGCGGGCCGTGCGTAGTTGAGCGCGAACGGTTGCATCGTCTCTCCCTGATGGTGCTGCCCCGATCAGGCGAGGGCCCCTGTGCGCCGTCGCCCGGTCCGCCGACTTCCTTCGGCTTCCAGAGACTTATACGAATCGAACGGGTGAATGGTTTCCTTACGCTGCGTAGTCGCCGGGCGGGCGCGGTCCCTCTCGCCCGTCCGCGGTCCGCCGCCCCTTGGGACCGCCTCGCGCGGAGCGCAGGGCGAGGAGCAGGACACCGACGTCGTCCAGGTAGACCGGATCGGGCACCAGGTCCGCCGGCAGCACCAGGTAGAGGACGGCCCCCCAGAAGACCCACCGCGGACCGGTGGGAAGCCCGGCCCGTCCGAGGTCCCGTCGGATACGGACCAGACGCACCAGGACGCCGACCGCCGTCGCGAGGACGACCGCCGCGAGCAGCACCGCCACGGCGATCACCCCGGTACTCGTGTCCACCCCGTCCCTCCCCTTCCCGCGGCGGCCCGCGGCGCGCGGCGCGCGCCCTGTCTCCCGGATGCCCGTTCGCGGCGGTGGCAAGTCCGGGGGGAGGGGCCTCTCATCCCTGTGGTCCACCCGCGGGACGGGCCGGGTACGACGTGGGCCGCGCCGGACGCTCCGGCGCGGCCCACGTGCCGGTGGTCAGACCCCCAGCATGCCGGCGGGGTGCTCGTGTTCGAGCAGGCCGGTGAGCACCCGGTCGGGAGTGAGCGGGAGTTCCCGGAAGCGGATGCCGGTGGCGTGGTGGACGGCGTTGCCGACGGCCGCCGCCGAGCCGACGATGCCGATCTCGCCGATCCCCTTGCTGCCCATCGGGTTGAGGTGGCCGTCGTCCTCGTCCAGCCAGTGCGCCTCCAGGGCGGCGACGTCGGCGTGCGCGGGCACGTGGTACGACGCCAGGTCGGACTCGGCGAAGTCGCCGAACGCCGGGTCCATCGTGCTGTCCTCGGTCAGCGCCATGCCGAGCCCCATCGTCATGCCCCCGATGAACTGCGAGCGCGCCGTACGGGGGTTGAGGATGCGGCCGGCGGCGAACACACCCAGCAGCCGCGTCACACGCACCTCACCGCTGACCGTGTCCACGGTGACCTCGGCGAAGTGCGCGCCGAAGGCGTGCCGCGCGAAGGGGCTCTCGGCGTCGGCCGTGCCGGAGGTGTCGGCGTCCGCCGTGATCCCCTCGTCGGGCAGCGGCCCGGAGTGTCCGGCCAGCAGGCCGGTCAGCCGGACGCACGCCTCGTGGACGGCCCAGCCCCAGGAGGCGGTACCGGAGGAGCCGCCGGCCATGGGGGCGAATCCGATGCCGCTGTCGGCGACCTCGACACGGACCCGGTCCAGGCGGGTGCCGAGGGCGTCGGCCGCGATCTGCGCGAGCACCGTCCGGGCGCCCGTGCCGATGTCGGTGGCGTTGACCCGGACCAGGAAACCGCCGTCGGGCAGGGCCCGCGCCGAGGCGACGCACGGCGACACCATGACCGGGTACGTGGCGGCGGCCACCCCGCTGCCCACCAGCAGGGGCCCCGCGGTCCGCGACCGCGGCCGCGGATCACGGTCCTCCCAGCCGAAGCGGCGGGCGCCCTCCCGCAGGCACTCCACCAGATGCCTGCTGCTGAAGGGCTTCCCGCTGTCGGGCTCGGTCTCCGGTTCGTTGCGGATCCTCCACTCCACCGGGTCGACGCCGAGTTCGGCGGCCAGCTCGTCCACCGCGGACTCCAGCGCGTACATGCCGGGGCACTCGCCCGGCGCGCGCATCCAGGACGGCGTGGGCACGTCCAGCCGCACCACACGGTGCAGCGTGCGCAGGGCGGGAGCGGCGTACATGACGCGCGCGGGGACCGCCGCCTGCTCCACGAACTCCTTCACCCGGGAGGTCTGCGTCGTCACCTCGTGCACCAGCGAGGTGAGCCGGCCGTCGGTGCCGGCGCCGAGGCGCAGCCGGTGCAGGGTCGGCGCGCGATGGCCGACCACGGCGGGCAGGTAGCGGCGCGGCAGCGCCACGGTGACCGGCCGGTCGGTGAGCCGCGCCGCCATCGCCGCCAGCACCACATCGACGCGGGGCGTGCCCTTCGAACCGAAACCGCCGCCCACATGCTCCGCGCGCACCGTGATCCGGTCCTCGGGCAGCCCGAACATGCGGGCGAGTTCGGCGCGGACGGCCGTGCTGCCCTGGCTGGAGGAGTGCACCGTCAGCCGGTCGCCGGCCCACTGCGCGGTGCTGCTGTGCGGCTCCATCGGGTGGTTGTGCAGCGGCGGTGTCCGGTACTCCACGTCGAGCCGCGTCGCCGACGAGTCGAAGGCGCCGTCGGGGTCGCCCTGCTCGGTGACGGACGGGAACCCGCCGTTGGCCGTCTCGGGCACGTACGCCTCCGGATGGGAGGCCGTCAGCGTCACGTCGTGGCCCTCCGTCTCGTACGTGATCCGGACGGCACCCGCGCCGGCGCGGGCCGCCTCCAGCGTCTCGGCCACCACCAGGCCCACGAACCAGCCCCGGTGCGGGACGTGCGGGCTCTGCAGCACGGCCAGAGTGGGATCCTCCGGGTCCGCCAGCCGGGGCGCGTTCTCGTGCGTCAGCACCGCGACGACGCCGGGCAGGGCGAGCGCGGCGGCGGTGTCGACGCCGGTCACCCTGCCCCGGGCGACCGCCGCCGACACCGGCCAGGCCTGGGCACGGCCGGGGGCGTCGTACTCGGCGGCGTACCGGGCGGTGCCGGTGACCTTCTCCCGCCCCTCCCGGCGCTCGGCCGGAGCGCCCAGGACGGTCTCGGTGGCGGTCATGGAGTCCTCCTCGTGCACGCCGGGTTCAGGTCGTGGCCGGAGCGAGCCGGCCCAGTACGTCCAGGGCCAGCCGGCGGGCCAGCGGCACCTTGTAGGCGTTGTCCCGCAGCGGCTCGGCGGCGGCGAGCTCCAGATCGACGGCGTGCTCGAACGCCGCCGCCGTCGGTGCCGCGCCCACCAGAGCGTCCTCGGCCCGCCGGGCCCGCCACGGCTTGTGCGCCAGTGCCCCGAAGGCGATCCCGGCCCGCTCCACCACCCCGTCCGTCAGATGCAGGACGGCGGCGACGCAGGCCAGCGCGAAGGCGTACGACGCCCGGTCCCGGGCCTTGCGGTACGCCGAGGGCAGCCCGCCCGTCGCGGCCGGCAGGAGCACGCCGGTGATCAGCTCGCCGGGGTGGATCTCCGTGTCCCGCTCCGGGTGCAGGCCCGGCAACCGGTGGAAGTCGGCGGCGGGAACGCTCCGCGTGCCCTCGGGGCCGTGCAGTTCGACGCGTGCGTCGAGGGCGGCGAGCGCCACCGCCATGTCCGAGGGGTTGGTGGCGATGCACCGGTCGGAGTGGCCGAGCACCGCGTGATCGCGGTGCACGCCCGCCAGCGCGCCGCAGCCGGTGCCGGGCTCGCGTTTGTTGCAGGGCTTGGACAGGTCCTGGAAGTAGGGGCAGCGGGTGCGCTGCAGCAGGTTGCCGCCCGTGGTCGCGGCGTTGCGCAGCTGTCCCGACGCGCCCGCCAGCACGGCCTGGGACAGCGCGGGGTAGCGGTCCCGGACGACGGGGTGGGCCGCGAGATCACTGTTGCGGACCATCGCGCCGACGCGCAGCGCGCCGTCCGGCAGTTCTTCCACCGCGTCCAGGGGGAGCCGGGTGACGTCGACGAGGGCGGAGGGCGTCTCCACGCCGAGCTTCATCAGATCGACGAGGTTGGTGCCGCCGCCGAGATAGCGGGCGCCGGGATGGGCGACGAACGCCCCGGTGGCCTCCTCGACGCTGTCCGCCCGTATGTAGGTGAAGGGCTTCACGGGATCACGTCCTCGACCGCGTCGGCGATGCGCGGGTAGGCACCGCACCGGCACAGGTTGCCGCTCAGCCGCTCCCGGATCTCCTCCCGGTCCAGCGCGACGGGCTCGCCCGAGGGTGTCCGCGGGTCGGTGACGTGCGACGGGTGGCCGGCGGCGGCCTCGGCGAGTGCACCGACGGCCGAGCAGATCTGGCCCGGGGTGCAGTACCCGCACTGGAAGGCGTCGCGTTCCAGGAACGCCCGCTGCACCGGGTGCAGTTCCTCGCCGTCACCGGCGAGACCCTCGACGGTGGTGACCTCGCAGCCGTCCAGGGCGACGGCGAACAACAGGCAGCTGTTGACGCGCCGCCCGTCCACCAGGACCGTACAGGCGCCGCACTGCCCGTGGTCGCAGCCCTTCTTGGCGCCCGTGAGCCCGAGATCCTCCCTCAGGAGGTCCAGCAGGACACGGCGGTGGTCGACGGTGAGGGTGTGCGGTTTGCCGTTGACCCGGAGCGTGGTCTGGGAACGGGAGGATTCCGGTGGGCGGGAAGCGGAAGTGGGGCGCTGGCTGTCCATGGCGTCGATGACCTTCCGGGGCGGGCCGTACTGCCGTGCAGTCCGCGTATCCAGGTTGCGCCGGCTGACACACGCCCGGTCCCGGCGGCGGCCGTGTCCCGCTCCCGGCCGGCCGACGGCCCGGGGCGGTCGGCCGGGAGCGGGCCGGAGCCGCGCGGAGTGCGGCGCGTGCCGCCGTCAGTCCCCGGGATCGGCCGGCGGCTGGGTGGCCTCCCGGTGTCCGGTCTCGGAGCGCGGGGCCCGGCCGGAGCTCCTGAACCGTTCCAGGGTGCGGGTCAGCCCCCGCAGCGGGGACGGCAGCGGGGACTCGGCCGGCGGTGGCCCCGAGGGGGCCGCCCCGGCGGACTCCCGGTACGCGGCCAGCGCCTCGGTCGCGCGTTCGGCCGCCTCCCGGTACAGGTCCCGGGACTGCGTCATGGCCTCCAGCGCCTCGGCGTACATGGCGACCAGCTTGCGCTCGCGCTCCAGCTCTTCCTGGAGGGTCAGCAGCCGCCAGTCGTCCCGCAGCGCCGTGAGGGCGTCCTCCGCGCCGTCCGGCAGCGGCCTGGGCAGCGCGGCGAAGGCCGTCACCGCCGCGATCAGGCCGGTCGGCTCGGATCCGTCCAGGAAGACGGTGCGGACGGAGCACTCCTGGGCGTCGTAGCCGGAGGGCGCCGGAGTGCCGGGCAGGACCACGGCGCCGCCGCGCGGCACCTGGACGCCGAAGTCCTCCAGAGCCCAGTTCACGACCCGCAGTTGCTGCGGCGCGGCGCGGTGCTCGACCACCAGGTGCCGCAGGCCGGGCGGCAGCCGGTCCGCGAGCGGCACCCGGCCGCGGTGGTCGGGGGTCATCGCCTCGTGCACGACGACGTGGATGTTCCACGGGCTGCGCCCGGCCTCCTTGAGCAGCCGGCGTACGGCCTTGTCGTCGTCCGGCAGGGTGTTGATGCCCCGCAGCCGCAGTCCCGTGGCGATGTCCCGGTCCCAGGTGACGTCCGGGTCGTCGGGCCAGAACATGGTGGCGGGGGAGGGCCAGGCGGTGTCCCAGACCTCCTCGGCCTCCGCGAGCAGCGTCCACGTCTGCCCGCCGGCCGATCCGGGCTCCAGGATCAGCCTGGCCCGGACGGTGACGCCGCCGGGGGCCTTCCAGCGCGCCTCGAAGACGCGCGGGCCGGTGTCCGGCGTCTCCTCGGGCAGCTCCAGGAAGTCGTCGAGGACACGGCTGTCCTTGAGCCGCTGGAGGGTGCGCCGGACGGTGTCCTCCGCCGCGGATCCGACGTGGCGGCCGCGAGCGGTCCACAGCGTGGGCGGAGTCGTGGGGCGGGCGGTCGAAGAGGTCGGCATGAGTCCATGGGGAAGCAGGGGAACGGATACAGGCCAGTATCGTCGCCGCAGGCCAGTACGGAGCACTCGGGGTCCGCCGACCGGGCGGGCCGCGGAGCGGCCACGGTGCGGTCGGCGGGTCCGGCGTGCGCCGTGGGCGAGGGTGGGCAGGAAGTAGGACGACGGACCGTACGGCACGAGAAGGAGCGACCGGATGAATCTCGACCTCGACGGACGAACCGCGCTGGTGACCGGCTCCTCACAGGGCATCGGGGCGGCCATCGCCGCCGGACTGGCCCGGGCCGGCGCCACCGTGGGCGTCAACGGACGCGACGCCGCCCGCCTGGAGGAAAGCGTCGGGAAACTGCGGGCCGAGGTGCCGGACGGCGTGTTCGTCCCGGTCGCGGCCGATCTCGGCACCGAGGAGGGCGCCGAGCGGGCCCTCGAGACGCTGCCCGACGTGGACGTCCTGGTGAACAACCTCGGCGTCTTCGGTGCCGTGCCCGCGCTGGAGATCAGCGACGACGAGTGGCGCCGCTACTTCGAGATCAACGTGCTCGCGGGTGTCAGGCTCACGCGCGCCCACCTCCCCCGAATGAAGGAACGGGGCTGGGGCCGGGTGCTGTACATCGCGAGTGACTCGGCCGTCGTCATCCCGGCGGAGATGATCCACTACGGCGTGTCCAAGACGGCACTGCTCGCGGTGAGCCGCGGCTTCGCCAAGGAGGCCGCCGGCAGCGGCGTCACGGTGAACTCCGTCATCGCCGGACCCACCCACACCGAGGGCGTCGAGGACTTCGTGTACCAGCTGGTCGACCGCGACCTGCCCTGGGACGAGGCCCAGCGCGTCTTCATGCGCGAACACCGTCCGCAGTCGCTGCTCCAGCGGCTGATCGAGCCGGAGGAGATCGCCAACCTCGTGGTCTACCTCAGCTCCCCCCGGGCGTCCGCCACGACCGGCGCGGCCGTGCGCGTCGACGGGGGATACGTCGACTCCATCCTCCCGTAGGGGCCCGGGCCGGCCCCGCCCTTCGCCGGCGGGGCCGGGGGTCACTCGTCCGGTGCCGCGCGCCGCCGGTCCGCCTCGTCCCAGGTGCGGGTGTCGCGCGGCTCGACGTACGGTTCCCGGTCGGGCGGATGGCCGCCGTCGATGACGCGCTGCCGGGCCAGTTCGGCGTCGAACTCCAGGCCGAGGAGGATGGCCAGGTTCGTCACCCACAGCCACACCAGGAAGATGATGACTCCGGCGAGGGTGCCGTAGGTCTTGTTGTACGAGCCGAAGTTCGCCACGTAGAAGGCGAACCCCGCGGAGGCGACCAGCCAGATCAGCAGGGCGACGAAACTGCCCGGTGAGATCCACTTGAAGCCCTTGACCCGCGCGTTCGGGGTGGCCCAGTAGAGGATCCCGATCATCAACATGACCAGCACGACCAGTACCGGCCACTTCGCGATCGACCACACGGTCAGCGCGCTGTCGCCGACGCCGAGCGCGGTGCCCGCCTGCCGGGCCAGGGCGCCGGTGAACACGACGATGAGCGAGCTGACCACGGCGAGCACCAGCAGCACCACCGTCAGGGCCACCCGCAGTGGCAGCACCTTCCAGACCGGACGTCCCTCGGGCATGTCGTAGACCGCGTTCGCCGCGCGGATGAACGCGGCCACGTAGCCGGACGCCGACCAGACGGCGCCGACCAGTCCGACCACCGCCAGCACGGAGCCCAGACCCGCCTTCGCCTGCAACTGAGCCACCGCGTCGGTGATGACGTCCCGCGCGGAACCGGGAGCGAGCTTCTGGAGGTTGTCCAGCACCTCCTGGGTGGCCGAGCGCCCGGCGATCCCCAGCAGGGAGACCAGCACCAGCAGGGCCGGGAACAGCGACAGGATCCCGTAGTAGGTCAGGGCGGCGGCGCGGTCGGTCAGCTCGTCGTCCTTGAACTCGGCCAGTACGCGCCGCAGCAGCGCGGACCACGAGCGCTTCGGCAGCTGCGTGGGGGAATCGGGAGCGGCGCGCTCGGTGGCGGGCCGCGGGCCGTAGTCCTCGGGAGCCGAGGCGTCCGGCGAGTCCTCCGCCGCGCCGGCGGCGGTGCCGGCCGGCGTGCCGTCCGTGCCGTCCTTCGTGTGCTTCCCGCGATGGGGGAGGTGCAGTCGGGCCATGCACCCCGGGTTGCCCGTCCCGGCGTGCTCACGCCCCCGTGCGCGGGAGGCGCGCGAGACGCGCCAGGGATGCGCGCCGGGAAGCGCCCGGGATATGCGCGCCGGGAGTGCGGCCACCCCCCAAGCGGCGCCGTTCCCGCGTGGCGCGGGCAGGCCCGGCCGCGCGCCCCCGCCAAGCCTTCGCACGGCTGAAATTCCGCAGTATGCCGCAGCGCGCGCACGTTCCTCTGGAAAATGCCAAAGCGCTCACCGGATGCGTACACGTTCCGTAGTCTCGGCATCACGTTCGCGGTACAGCCGTGCAGGGGAGGGAGATCCGGCGTGCCCGGAATCGACGAGAGTCTGCTGGAAGCCATGCGACTGCCCGGCGCGCGGGGTGCGTCGCTGGTCGACTGGATCAGCGGGCTCGCCCTGGGCGCCGTCGGTGACGCGCCCGGCGGCGACTGGGAGGCGACGGCCGCGGAGAGCGCGGAACTGGCGCGGCACGTCGCGGAGAGCGGCTCCCTGGCCGCGGCCGGTGCCGCCGCGGCGGAGAAGGAACCGCCGGTCGAGGACATCATCGCCACGACCGGCGACGCCTACCACCTGCTCAGGTTCGTCAGCACCCCCTTCGACAGCACCGTCTTCCTCCACCTGTGGCTGGACCGCCACGACGGGAACCTGGCCCTGGCCCGCATCCGGCTGGCCGGGACGGCGGATCGTCTGGTGCTCGGATGACAAGGGTCACGACCACCGGGGCCCCGCACGGGACGACATCGGCGGCCCTCGGAGCACTCGCGGCCGAAGGGGCGACCGGTGCCCTCTCGGGCGAGCGGGGGATCGTCTACCTCTCCGCGGGCCGTGTCGTGCACGTGGAGTCCCCCTTCACCCCCGACCTCGGCGCACTACTCATCCGCAGCGGCACCGTCGCACCGGACGGCTGGTGGGACGCGGTCGACCGGGGCGGGAGGCAGCACCGGGTCGGGCACCGGCTCGTGGACAGCGGCCGGCTCGCCGCCGGAGCGCTGGAACTGTGCCACCTCGGCGCGCTCTTCGACGCCGCGTACTTCGCCGTCGCCCCCGGCACGCGCGCGCACCGCTTCCGGCCCGGTGCCGCGCACTGGCTCGGCGCGGTCCGGTCCGTACCGGTGGACGTCGTCGTCCGCGAGTCCGCACGCCGTCGCGCCCTGCTGGACCGCATATGGCCGGACCCCGACATCGACGCCGTCCCCCTCACCCGGGTCACCGACGCCGGCCCCGCCGACCTGCCGGTGCGGCGCAGCCGGACCCTGACGCAGGTCGACGGCGTCCGCACCGCCTCCGAGATCGCCTCGGCGCTCGCCTGCCGCACGTACCACACCCTCGTCGAACTGCGCCGCCTGGCCGCCGACGGCCTCGTCACCGCCGCGCCGTCCGCTCCCACGACCCCCGCCCCGGAGCCGCGCGGCGTGGTGTGGGACGACCCGGACACGGCCCTGCTGCGACGGCTTCGAGACGCCCTGGAGGCCCTGTGATCCGCGCGCGCCGCCAGCGTGCCGAAAGGAGACAGCTCATGGCCGTCGAGAGCGACGTCCTGGACGAACTGCACCGACTCCGCCACCGCGTACCCCAGTTGACCGGCTCGCTCGCGGCCACCGTCGACGGGCTCGTCCTCGCCCACGACGCGCCGGGCACCGAACCCGAGGGCCTCGCCGCGCTGACCGCCGCGGCGCTCGGCGTCGCGCACCGCATGGCCGACGCCACCGCGCGCGGAGGGTTCCGCGAGCTGCTGCTGCGCGGGACCGACGGCTACGTCGCCACGTACGCCGCCGGGCCGGCCGCCGTCCTCACCCTGCTCGCCGACGGCCGGGTCAACGTGGGACGGCTGCACCTGGAGGGGCGGCGCAGCGGCGCCCGGGTCGGGGAGCTGGTCGTCGCCCACCTCGGCCCGGAGCGCGGCCGTCCCCCGTCCGGCGAACACGGCACCACGCCGCCCGCGGACGCCGCCCGGCCCATCGGCACCCTGCCGGTGCGCACCCCGCCGCTCCCCGCCCACCAGCCGATTGCCCCGGCCGGCCTCGACCGCCGGCCGACCTGATCCACCGATCGCGTACTGATCACGTCCGGAAAGGAACCCACGCATGGCCAACCTGGAGACCTCCCTCAAGGAATGCCTGAGCTCCATCGACGGAGCGACCGCCGTCGCGCTGGTCGACTACACCAGCGGCATGGCCCTCGGCACGCTCGGCGGGAGCAAGGACTTCAACCTCGAGGTCGCAGCCGCCGGCAACACCGACGTCGTGCGGTCCAAGCTGCGCACGATGGAGCACCTCGGTCTGAAGGAGGAGATCGAGGACATCCTGATCACCCTCAGCAGCCAGTACCATCTGATCCGCCTGCTCAAGGGGCGTGGCGGCGACGGGCTGTTCCTCTACCTGGTGCTCGACGCGAGCCGCGCCAACCTCGCGATGGCCCGCCACCAACTGCGCCGGATCGAGTCCGAGCTGGAGGTCTGACCGTCGTACGGACCGCTCGCCGGGTGGGGCCGGGGACAGGACACTTCCCGTCCCCGGCCCCACCCGGCCCGTTCCCGTCCCTTCCCGGCCGGCCGCCTCAGCCGGCGTGGAGGACCCGGAAGCGGCCGGGATCCGCCGGGTCCCGGTCGACGACCTGGACGGGCGGCCAGGCCCACTGCCACACGCCGATGCCCGGCGTCCGCGAGAACCGGATCGGCCCGCGGGTGCCTTCGACCGCGACGCACGGCCAGGACCCGGCAACGCGCGCCCGGTCCACGCCGTGGGAACGCAGCACCTCCGCGAGGACGGCGACCGTGTCGTAGCCCTCGAGGGCGACGAAGGAGGGCGCCTCGGCCAGCCGCTCGCGAAGGGCCGTTCCGACTCGTGCGCCGAGCGGGCCCAGGCGCTCGGGCAGGTAGCGCAGGAACGGGATCCCGGCGCCGGCGCCGCCCAGGGACGCCGCCCATCGCGCGAACTCCGGTTGCCCGGCCGGGGCGCCGATCATGGTCCCGGCGAGGCGCTGGTCGCGGCGGACCGCCTCGACGATCGACACGGCAGGCTCCGGGTGGCCGACCAGGAGAAGGAGGGCCGTCGCACGACGGTCGACGAGCGCGTCGGACACGGCCCCGGGGGTGAGCGCGCCCATGTCGAGTGCGGCGACGGTGCCGCCGCGCGGAGCGACGTGGTCCCGCAGGATGCGGGCCCCGGACGCCCAGTAGACACTCGACTCGGCCGCCACGGCGATGCGACGGTGGCCCCCGCCGAGGAGGAAGTCCGCGTAGATCCGCCAGCCGTGGGACTGCGCCGGGGCGAGGCGTGCGACCCATGGCGTCGGCCGCTCGGTGAGCGCGTCGAGGACCGCCGACGAGCACAGGAAGGGCAGACCGAGGGCGTCGGCCCTGGCGGCAGCGGCGCGAGCGACGACGCTGTGGTACTCGCCGGCCAGGGCGGCCACACCCAGGCCGGCGAGTTCGTCCACGGCCGCCGCGGCCCGCCGCGGATCGGCCGCGGTGTCCCGGACCACCAGCTCGAGTGGTCTTCCGGCGATTCCCCCGGCGTCGTTGACCTCGCGAACGGCCAGCTCGAGTCCGGCGAGCAGGTGGCGGCCCGCCTCGACCCAGCCGGGCCGGCTCAACGGAACGAGAGCGCCGATCCGGACGGCTGCCCCGTCGGTGCGCTCCGCACCGGACGGCGGCGGTGGCGTACTCATGCGTCGCCGTCCGTCGCGTCGGCCGCCTCGCGGGGTGCCGAGGTCCGGTGGTACGCGCTTGTCTCGTCCCGCCGTGGCGGGCGCACCTGGGTGACCATGCCGGACATTGCACCGGGACCATCACCGGCAGGCAACCGGTTATCGGTCCGCCGGGCCGCCGCCCGCGCCGGGTGCGGCGCGCGGACGAACGGGTCGGACGGGCCGTCCGCGTGACGGCCGGCACCGGGGCCTCGCCGAAGGCCGCCGGTGCCGGACCGCCGGATCAGGCGCCGCTCTCCCGGAGCATGTCCTCGCGCTCGACGAGCTTCACACGCTCGCGCCCCTGCGGCTCGCCCAGCGCCCTCTCCGCCGCGTCGAGGCGGTACCAGCCGTCCCAGGTGGTGAAACGGATGTTCCGCTCGGTGAGGAAGGCGTCCACGGACTCCGGGACCGGCGACGCGGGCGTCTGGAGACGGCCGTTGGCGTAGTCGTCCAGCAGGTTGGACACCGTCTCGTTGGCGTCGCCCTTGGTGTGGCCGATCAGGCCGACCGGACCACGCCGGATCCAGCCGGTGACGTACGTCGACCGGAGGTGCTCGCCGGACTCCTGGATGACGCGCCCGCCCTCGTCCGGGACCGTGCCCGAGTCGATGTCCCAGGGCAGCTTGGGGAGCTGGTCGGACAGGTAGCCGACGGCCCGGTAGACCGCCTGCACGTCCCAGTCCTTGAACTCTCCGGTGCCCTTGACGTTGCCGGTGCCGTCCAGCGCGGTGCGCTCGGTGCGCAGGCCGACGACCTTGCCGTCCTCGCCGAGGATCTCGGCCGGCGACTCGAAGAAGTGCAGGAACAGCTTGTGCGGGCGGTCGCCGACGTCGCGGATCGCCCAGTTCTCCAGCGTCTTGGCGACCATGTCGGCCTGCTTGTTGCCGCGCCGGGTCGCGATCGAACCGTCGTCGTAGTCGATGTCCTCGGGGTCGACGATGACCTCGATGTTGGGGGAGTGGTCCAGCTCCCGCAGTTCCATCGGGCTGAACTTCGCCTGCGCCGGTCCGCGGCGGCCGAAGACGTGGACCTCCATCGCCTTGTTGGCCTTCAGGCCCTCGTAGACGTTCGGCGGGATCTCGGTCGGCAGCAGCTCGTCCGCCGTCTTGGCCAGGACGCGGGCCACGTCGAGGGCGACGTTCCCGACACCGAGGACGGCGACCTTCTCCGCCTCCAGCGGCCAGGTGCGCGGTACGTCCGGGTGGCCGTCGTACCAGGACACGAAGTCGGCGGCACCGTAGGAGCCGTCGAGGTCGATGCCGGGGATGGGCAGCGCCCGGTCGGCCATGGCGCCCGTGGCGAAGATCACACCGTCGTAGAACGTGCGCAGGTCGTCCAGGCTGATGTCGGTCGGGTAGTCCACGTTGCCGAAGAGACGGACCTGCGGCTTGTCGAGCACCTGGTGCAGGGCGGTGATGATGCCCTTGATCCGCGGGTGGTCGGGTGCCACGCCGTAACGGATCAGTCCGAACGGGGCGGGCATGCGCTCGAAGATGTCGATGGACACACCGAGGTCGGCGGCCACCTCGGACTTGAGCAGGGCGTCGGCGGCGTAGATCCCGGCCGGGCCGGATCCGACGATGGCTACCCGCAGAGGGCGGGGCATGTTCAGGTTCCCTTCGAGCGGTGACAGATCGACTCTCGGGGAAGCCTAAGCTAAGGCAAGCCTAAGTCGGTACGCGGGTCCGGTCTATGAGCCCATAAGCCGAACTTATGGCAACTCATGGCATGGGTTTGTGGTCGGTGGGGCCGGGGCCGGGGCCGGGGCGGGTGGCCGGGCGGGTGCGAACTGTTTTGAACTCCACGCCACGGCTGACGCGGGCGTGAGGCGCCACGGTCGCGCCCTCGCTCGCCCCGCCCGTCGTGAAGGAGTCCCCCCGTGCACCGTCCCGACGGCCGCCCGGCCCCGAACCGGTGGCGGGCCCGGTGGGTGACCCTGGTCGCCGGGTCCATGATCCTGCTCGACGTGACGATCGTCGCCCTGCGGACCAGGGATAGGGCTCCGACCGGGGGCCGCGGGGGGCCGGCGGTGGTGGGCGCGGGATCGCGTGTGAGGTTCGCCGGTCTCGGTGTCGCCCGGTCCGGGCGCGTGGGGCGTGGCCATCGTGCGGCGCGGACGCGGAGGCCGGACCCGCGGTGGTGGGGGCAGGTGTGCGCGGGCAGTCGGCGGGGGCAGGCGTGCGCGGGCAGGTCGCAGGCGGCGGCGCGCTTCGGCTAACCTGAAGCGGAGCGATGCTCCAGAAGAATATCCGGTGCACCGCTCCGTTTTGTCAAGCGGCGTCAGAGGGAAAGCGTCATGCCCACCGAGAGCCCCACCGGCCCCAGCGGGAAGGCGCCGGCCCGAAGCAAGCGGGCCGACGCACTCCGTAACCAGCAGGCGGTACTCGCCGCGGCCGCCGAGGTGTTCGTCACCTCGGGCGTCGACGCGCCGATCCGCCAGATCGCGGCCCGGGCGGGTGTCGGCATGGCCACGATCTACCGTCACTTCCCGACCCGTGCGGATCTCGTCACCGCCGTCTACCGCCACCAGATCGAGGCGTGCGCCGAGGCCGGCCCGAATCTGCTGGCCGACGCCGACTCCCCGTTCGACGCACTGCGCCAGTGGATCGACCTCTTCGTCGACTTCCTGGTCACCAAGCACGGCCTCGCCGACGCGCTGCAGTCCGACAGCAACCGCTTCGCCGCGCTGCACACCTACCTCGTCGACCGGTTGGAGCCCGTCTGCGCCCAGTTGCTCGACGCCGCGGTCGACGCCGGCGACATCAGCCCCGGCACACGCCCCTACGAGCTGATGCGTGGCATCGGCAACCTCTGCATCGGGCGCGACACCGACCCCCGCTACGACCCCCGGCACCTGATCGAGCTGCTCCTCCAGGGGCTGCGGGGGTCCCGGGCGTCCTGATGCCGACGGGCGACACCGGCGGACGCGTGCGCGGACCCTCCGTCACGCCTCCTCCGCCGTGCGGTGCACGGACCGGCCCTCGCTCACCGGCGCTTCCCGAACTTCCGCAGCATCTCCTGGGCCTGCGCGCGGCGGCGGGGGTCCGAGGCCGCGCGCCGCGCCTGCTCCACCGCCCGGCGGCCCTGCGGGCTGCGCGCGAAGCGCTTGATGCGGTCCAGTATTCCGGCCATGACGACCTCCAGGGCGACGACGGTTCTCCTCGTCTGTCCTCCTACCCCGAGGTCCCGCGACCACCCGGGCGGGCCGCCGCCGGGTTTGGCCTCGCGGGGAAGGGCACCCGTAGGGCAGGACACCGCAAGCCGACGCCGAGAGGTGAACCACTGTGGCCGGCAACAAGAAGTCCAAGGCCAAGATGGAACAGGTCAAGGGGAAGGCCAAGGAAGCCGCCGGCCGGGCCGCCGGCAACGAGAGGATGACGGCCGAGGGCCGCGCCGAGCAGGCCAAGGGCGACGCCCGGCACGCCAAGGAGAAAGGCAAGGACGCGTTCCGGCACTGACGCCGACGCGTCACGCGGGCCGCGGAACCACCCGGTTCCGCGGCCCGCGTGACGCGTCGGGCGGTCCCGCCTGGGTCAGGGGATGGGCTGCTCGGCCCAGATGACCTTGCCGGCCGGGGTGTAGCGGGTGCCCCAGCGCTCGGCGAGCTGCGCGACGAGGAACAGTCCGCGCCCGCCCTCGTCCGTCATCGCGGCGTAGCGCAGATGGGGCGAGGTACTGCTGCTGTCGAACACCTCGCAGACGAGGCTGCGGTCGCGCAGGACCCGGACGTGGACGGTCTCGCCGCCGTACCGGATCGCGTTGGTGACCAGCTCGCTCAGGATCAGCTCCGTCGTGAACGCCAGGTCGTCCAGCCCCCACTCCGTCAACCGCCGCGTGACCCGGGCCCGCACCTCGCCGACCGCCGCCGGGTCGGACGGAACCGCCCATTCCGCGACCCGGCCGGGACCGAGCGCGTGCGTGCGGGCGACGAGCAGCGCGATGTCGTCGCCCGGGCGCTCGGGGAGCCGGGCGTCGAGGACGGACCGGCACGTCTCCTCGGGCGACTCGCCTGCCGTCTCGAGAGCCCGGCGCAGTTGTTCCAGGCCCACGTCGATGTCGTGCTGCCGGTCCTCGACCAGTCCGTCGGTGTACAGGACCAGCCGGCTGCCCTCCGCCAGGCGCAGCTCGGTCGTCTCGAACGGGAGGCCGCCCAGGCCCAGCGGAGGGCCGGCGGTCACCTCGGGGAATTCGACGCGGCCGTCGGGGTGGATCAGCGCCGGGGGCGGGTGACCGGCGCGGGCGAGCACACAGGCGCGGGAGACCGGGTCGTAGATGGCGTAGAGGCAGGTCGCGCCGGTGACCGGCGCGCTGCTCTCGTCGGCCGACTCGTCCTGGTCGATGCGGCCGACCAGCTCGTCCAGCAGGCTCAGCAGTTCGTCGGGCGGCAGGTCGAGGGCGGTGAAGTTGTGCACGGCCGTCCGCAGCCGTCCCATGGTGGCCGCGGCGTGCAGCCCGTGGCCGACGACGTCGCCGACCACGAGCGCGACGCGGGCCCCTGACAGCGGCAGCACGTCGAACCAGTCCCCGCCGACCCCCGCCTGGGCGGGCAGGTAACGGTAGGCGACGTCCAGGGCGTTCTGGTCGGGCATCCTGCGGGGCAGCAGGCTGCGCTGGAGGGTCACCGCCATGTTGTGCTCGCGCGTGTAGCGACGCGCGTTGTCGATGGAGACCGCGGCGCGTGCGACCAGTTCCTCGGCGAGGGCCAGTTCGTCCTCGTCGAACGGCTCGGGCTTGTCCGAACGCCAGAAGCCGACCACCCCGAGCACCAGGGTGCCCGCCCGCAGCGGCACCGTGATCAGTGAGTGGATGCCGAACTCCATCACCTGGGCGGTGCGTTCGAGGTCCTGTGCCCGCCAGTCCCGGGCCCGGCCGAGGCGGGCTTCCAGCACGGGCCGGCCGGTGCTCAGGGCCCGGCCGTGCGGGGTGGACGGCGCGTAGTGGATCCCCGGGCCCACCGGGTAGAGCGGAGCGTCCTCGCGGATGCCGCCGAGCGCGGCTCGGCTCAGCCGCGTCGCGCCCTCCGGCTGACCGCCCGCCAGTACGGCGTCGTACAGGTCCACGCTGACGAAGTCCGCGAAACGGGGCACCGCCAGTTCCGCCAGCTCCTCGGCCGTACGGGTGACGTCCAGGCTGGTGCCGATGCCCACGCCGGCGTCGTACAGCATGTCCAGGCGCTCCCGGGCGGTCTCGGCCCGTCCGGACAGGGCCCGCAGCTCCGTGGAGTCGCGCAGTGTGGCGACGCTGCCGGCCGGGCCGCCCCGTACGTCCGTGGGCCGCTGGTTGACCGCCAGCAGCCGGTCCTTGACCAGGTGCACCTCGTCCGTCGCGGCCTTTTGGGAGGCCAGCAGCTCCGCCGTGTCGGCCGGGAGCCCGAGGTCGAGCACGTGCCGCCCCTCGGCGTCGGCGGGCAGGTCGAGCAGGCGGCGCGCCTCGTCGTTGGCGAGCAGCAGGCGGCCCTCACCGCCGGCGATGAGCACGCCCTCCCGGACGGAGTGCAGGACCGCGTCGTGGTGTTCGTACATCCGGGTCATCTCGTGCGGCCCCAGGCCGTGCGTCTGCCGCAGCAGCCGTCGGCTGACGAGCGCCGTGCCTCCCGTGGCCAGCGCGAGCCCGACGGCCGCCGCGGTCAGGACCAGCGGGAGCTGCCGGTCGGCGACGCCGCCCACGTTCTCCGTGGTGATGCCGGCCGAGACCAGACCCACGACCGTGCCGTCGGGCGCCTCGACCGGGACGACCGCCTGGACCAGCGGCCCCAGGGTGCCCTCGATCTCCTCCGTCACCGTCTTCCCGGCCAGCGCGGGGGCGATGTTGCCCACGAACTTCTTGCCGATGCGGTCGGTCCGGGGGTGGGTGTAGCGGATCCCGTCGGTGTTCATGACGACGACGAAGTCCACGCCCGTCGCCCTGCGTGTCGCCTCGGCCCGTGGCTGGAGGAGCGCGGTGGGGTCGGGGGCGCGCAGCGCCTCGCGGGTGCCGGGGGCGTCGGCGAACGTCGCGGCCACGGCGGCCGACCGGTTGCGTGCCTCCGTCTCGCTGTCGTGCCGTACCTGGAGCACCAGAGCGACCACCGCGGCCACCACGAGCAGCAGCACGATGACCACGTTCAGGACGAAGACCTGACCCGCGACACTGCGTCCGGACAGCGCCGAGCGCACAGCCGCGGCACGCCGCCGCCGTCCCGCGCCTGCTCCCCGCCGTGAACGGTCCTCGTCTCGCCGGCGTCGGGCGAGGGGACCGCTGGGACGACGGGGTGACCGCTCTCCCGATCGACCCCTCAGCCGGACCATGTGCCCATGTCTACACTGCCGCGCCGCAGGAGGCGAGGGGCACCCCGTGGGACGGGCGACGGGTGACGACCGGCCGGACGATGTCGTGGGGTCGGTCCCCGCGCGTCCGCGCAGAGGAGGACAAGGCCGGCACCCGGCCCGACGCGGAACTCCGTCGGCGGGTACCGGGGCCTCAGGGCCCGCGCCGAGCCCCGGCCCGCAGGGCGGGCCCAGCGCATCGGTGCGCCCGTCCGGGTGGCGCCGGCGCACCGGGCCGCAGCCGAGCCCGGCCCGGTGCGCCCCCGGTCATGCCCGGTGCTCCCCGGCAAGGCGGCGGTCAAAAACGGCGCGTCCAACAGAAGTTGGGGCAAGGTGCCGGTAAGAACCGTCCCGGTGCGTATCGTGAGGGGGCAGGGGCCCGCGCGCCCCACTCGGCCCCGGACCGGACAGTGAGGCTCTGTATGACTCCGGCGCACGGACCCGATGCCGCGGACGCCTCCGCCGTGTCCACGGCGGTGGAATTCAGGGGCGGCTCGGCGATGATCCCCGCCTCCCGGGACGTCGTGCACGGCTTCGTCGGGCGACTCGGCGAGGGGAACGTGGAGCTGGCCGACAGCTTCCTCGACGCCGCCCGCCTGGTCGCCACCGAGCTGGTGACCAACGCGCTCCGGCACGCGCCCGGACCCTGTCGGCTGGAGCTGACCCTGGTGGAGGGCGGCGTGGAGATCGCCGTGTCGGACACGGGGGACGGGTTTCCCACGTTCCTGCCCCGCGACCCCCTGCGGGTCGGCCGGCACGGCCTGGAGATCGTGACGCGCCTGTGCGACGAAGTGATCACCAAGCCCCACGCGACGGGCAAGACGGTGTACGCGCGCCTGCCGCTGCGCTGAGCCCGGCGCCGGGGGCGGTGGTCCGGCGGACGGCCGGCCACCGTGCCCGGCGCCGTCGCACCGGGCCCCGGTGCACGAGGCCGTGGGGCGCGGACGCGGTCCTCCTGACCGGCCCCGACGGGCTCGACGCGCGCGACCGCGCTGCGCTGACTACGGTCGAGATGTGGTGGCACACACATTCGAGGAGCTCGTGCACAAGCGCCGCGCGGCGGACCTGGCACAGCACCGGGTCGAGGAGCTGCGCGACTCGTACGGGCCTCCTACGCAGCATGAGTGGACCCGACGGCAGTCGCAGACGTACGAGACCGCCGTACGGGCGTGGCGCGACCTGGACCGGGACGCGCAGTCCGCGATGACGGAGTACATCAAGGAAGGGGGCCAGTCCCGGCACAAGATCGAGGCGAAGGTCCGCAAGGCCGTCCAGGACGGGGGCCAGGGCACCTGAGCGGTGCGGGCTGAACCCCGCCGGGCCCGGCGGGGTTCAGGCCTGCGCGTCCGCGACCTCGCCGACGAGAGCGCGAGCGGTGTCCAGCGCCGCCGCGCGGTCGGCGGGCACCAGCCCGATGCGGGTGCGCCGGTCGAGCAGGTCGGCCTCGTCGAGGGCTCCCTCGTGGCGCAGCGCCCAGAGCAGTTCGGCCCCGGTGACGGGGTGGTCCGGCAGGACGCGCTCGCCGAGCCGGGGATCTCGGGCGGCGAGGGCCTGGACGGCCGGTGCCTCGGTGCCGTAGCGCCGCACCAGGCGGCGCGGGGCGCGCAGCGCGGCCAGGGCGTGCGGCGCGGCGGCGCCGACCAGGGGCAGCGCGGCGGTGCGGGACGGGCCGGCGGCCAGCCGGCGGGCGGCGACGGCGGCGTCCACCGCGTCCTCGGCCATGCGCCGGTACGTGGTGAGCTTGCCGCCGACCACGGTGATCACCCCCTCCGACGAGGTGAGCACGGCGTGCCGACGGGAGACGTCCGCCGTACGGGGCCCGCCGCCCGGCCGGCCGGCGGGCGTGGTGTCCAGCAGCGGGCGCAGGCCCGCGAAGGCCCCGACGACGTCCGCGCGCCGGGCCGGCACGTCCAGCACGGAGCCGAGCACGTCGAGCAGGAAGCCCACGTCGCTCTCCGGCACCTCGGGCACGTCCGGGATCTCCCCGTCGACGGGCTCGTCGGTCAGTCCCACGTAGACGCGGCCGTCGCCCTGCGGCAGCACGAGGACGAAGCGGTCGGTCTCCCCAGGGACCGGCACGTGCAGGCCCGCCGGGAGCGGGCCGAGCCGGTCGGAGCGCAGGACGAGGTGGGTCCCGCGGGAGGGCCGGACCCGGATGCCGTCCACGAGGCCGCCCGCCCACACGCCGGACGCGTTGATCACCGCGCGGGCCCGGATCACACCCTCCTCACCGGTGACCTCGTCGCGTATCCGGGCGCCGGACGAGGTCAGCTCCAGGGCGCGGACACGGGTCAGGACGCGGGCGCCCCGCGCGGCGGCGGTCCGGGCGAGCGCCGTCACCAACCGGGCGTCGTCGGTGAGCCGGCCGTCCCAGGACAGCAGGCCGCCGCGCAGCCGGTCGGGGCGGAGCGCCGGCGCGAGGTGGCGGGTCTCCACGGCGGAGAGCCGGCGCGGCGCGGGCAGCGTGGCCCGCGCCGTGCGCGCCGCCAGACGCAGGGAGTCGCCGGCCCGGAACCCGGCCCACGCGAGGGCCGCCCGGCCGCGGGAGACCAGCGGGGTCAGCGGGAGCACGAACGGCTGGGCGCCCACGAGGTGGGGCGCGGTGCGCTCCATCAGCACGCCGCGCTCCACCGCGCTCTCGTGGGCGACGTCGAGCTGGGCGGAGGCGAGGTAGCGCAGGCCGCCGTGGATGAGCTTGGAGCTCCAGCGGGAGGTGCCGAAGGCCAGGTCGTGCGCGTCCACCGCGACGACGCTCAGACCGCGGGCCGCGGCGTCCAGGGCGGTGCCCGCACCGGTCGCGCCGAGGCCGACGACCAGGACGTCCACGACGGGGCCGCCGACGGCGTCGGCCAGTTCGCGCGAGCGCCGGGCCGCGGACAGGGAGGCCCCGGCGGCGGGGACGCTGGTCGGGGTCATGGCGTGAGGGTCCTCTCCAGGACGGTGCGCAGCTCCGCCAGGAAGGCCGCGGGGGACAGCTCGGCGTCGTCCTCGTCGGTCATGGTCCGCAGCGACAGGGCGAAGGACTGGACGACCAGCAGCAGGGACCGGGCCTGCCGCTCGGGGTGCCCCGGGCGCACCGACCCGTCGGTGTGCCCCTCCCGCACGGACCGGGCCAGCAGCTCCAGCAGCGCCTCCTGGCTCGCCCCCCGGCGGTCCAGGACGTAGGGCAGCAGCAGCTCGGGATCGACGTCGACGATCTTGCGGAAGAGCGGGTGGTCGCGGAAGGCCGCCACGCCCGCCACGAGCCCCTCGACCATGCGGGTGCGCGTGTCCAGGCCCGCCCGGGGTCCGGGGACGGCCCCGGTGGCCACCGCGACCCATTCGCGGGTCATCAGGTCGCCGACCAGGGACCGTACGTCGGGCCAGCGCCGGTAGAGCGTCATCCGGGAGACGCCGGCCCGGCGGGCCACGTCGGTCATGGTCGTACGGCGGACACCGACGGCCAGGACGCAGTCGCGCACGGCGTCGAGCACCGCGTCGTTGCCCGCGGGGTCCGGTCGGCCCGAGTGGTTGTGACGATTAGGCGTCATGTGTAACAGTGTAACGCCCGTGGGGCCACGCCGACGGCATCCCCGCACCGACCGTGAGGACGACAGGCCATGGACATGCTGTGGAACGGCTGGGGCGATCCGGACCGGGCGACGCCGCTGCCCGACACGGTGACCGGTCTGCTCGGCGAGCTGCTCGGCGTCCGGCCCAGCGAGGCCGCGTCCGTAGCGCTGGAGGAGATCGAGGTGCCCCGGTCGCCGCTGGACGCCGCCGCCCACCGAGCGCTCGCGGCCGCCGTCGGCGACCGCGCGGAGTGCCTGCGCACGGACGCGGAGACCCGCGTCCGGCACACCCGCGGCAAGTCCACCCCCGACCTGCTGCGGATACGCGCCGGCGACACCGCCGACACCCCGGCCGCCGTCGTCCTCCCGGACAGCCACGACGAGGTCCTCGCCGTGCTGGAGGCCTGCGCCCGACACGGCCTCGCCGTCGTCCCGTTCGGCGGCGGCACCTCCGTCGTCGGCGGTCTCGCCCCCGGTCGCGGCCGGCCCTTCGTCGCCCTCGACCTGCGGCGCATGAACCGCCTGCTCGGCCTCGACGAGGTCTCCCGCACCGCCACCCTGCAACCCGGCCTGCGCGCACCCGAGGCCGAGGCGCTGCTCGCCGGACACGGGTACACCCTCGGGCACTTCCCCCAGTCCTACGAGTGGGCCACCATCGGCGGCTTCGCCGCGACCCGCTCCAGCGGACAGGCCTCCGCCGGCTACGGCCGCTTCGACGACATGGTCCTCGGCCTGACCCTCGCCACTCCCGAGGGGACCCTCGACACCGGCCGTGCCCCCCGCTCGGCGGCCGGACCCGACCTGCGCCAGCTCGTGCTGGGCTCGGAGGGGGCCTTCGGCGTCATCACCTCCGTCACCGTGCGCGTCCGCCCCGTGCCGCGCGTCCGCCGCTACGAGGGCTGGCGCTTCGCCTCCTTCGACGACGGCACCGCGGCCCTGCGCCGCCTCGCCCAGGACGGCCCGCGTCCCACGGTGCTGAGGCTGTCCGACGAGGCCGAGACGCTGATCGGCCTCGCCCAGCCCGACGCCCTCGGCGACACCCTCGCACGGCGGGACACCGGATGCCTCGCGGTCGTCGGCTTCGAGGGCACCGAGGAGGACACCGCGCACCGCCGGGAGGGCGCCGCCCCCGTGCTGCGCGAGAGCGGCGGCACCTTCGCCGGCGAGGAACCGGGGGAGCGCTGGGCCCACGGCCGCTACTCGGCGCCGTACCTGCGCGACGCGCTGCTCGACGCCGGGGCGCTCGCCGAGACCCTGGAGACGGCGGCCTACTGGTCCCGCCTCCCCGCCCTGTACGCCGCGGTCCGCGACGCCCTCACCGGCACCCTCACCGAGGCCGGGACGCCACCGCTGGTCATGTGCCACATCTCGCACGTCTACGAGAACGGCGCCTCCCTGTACTTCACGGTCGTCTCCGCCCAGGGCGAGGACGCGGTGGCGCACTGGGCGCGGGCCAAGCACGCCGCCAACGAGGCGATCCTCGCCACCGGCGGCACCATCACCCACCACCACGGGGTCGGCACCGACCACCGCGACTGGTACGTCCGCGAGGCCGGCCCCCTCGGCGCCCGGGCCCTGTGCGCCGTCAAGCGGAGCCTGGACCCCGCCGGGCTGCTCAACCCGGGGATCCTGCTGCCCGCGGACCGGAACCACGCAGCCGTCCGGCGCCCGGCCACCCCGTGAGACAACAGTCCGGCCCCACCCGTCAGCCCGGAGGCACGTCCATGCGACAGTTCACCGCCGTCGTCAACCCCACCGCGGGCGGTGCCGCCCCGGCCGCCGCGCTGCTCGGGGTGGCCCGGCTGCTGCGGGAGGCGGGCGCGGAGCTCGAGACCGAGTACAGCCGCAGCCTCGCGCACGCCCGGGAGCTCGCCCGGCAGGCCGGACAGCGGGGCCGGGTGGTGCTCGCCGTGGGCGGCGACGGCATGGCCGGCGGGATCGGCGGTGCCCTCAGCGGCACCGGGGCCCTGCTCGGCCTCGTCCCGGCCGGCCGCGGCAACGACTTCGCCCGCGCCCTGGACCTGCCCACCGAGCCCGCCGCCCTCGCCCGGGTGCTCCTGCGCGGGCGAGGGCGGCCGGTCGACACCATCGAGGTCACCTCGGCCGTCCACGACCGCACCGTCGTGCTCGGCAGCGTCTACGCCGGTGTCGACGCGCTCGCCAACCGCCACGCCAACCACGCGCGGCTGCTGCGCGGTACCGCCTCCTACTACGCGGGTGCGCTGCGTGCCGTCGCGAGCTGGCGTGCGACGCGCTACCGGGTCACCGTCGACGGCGAGGAACGGGCGTTCACCGGTTACACGGTGGTGGCCGCCAACTCCGGCTACTACGGCTCCAACCGCCTCATCGCCCCGTCCGCCCGGGTGGACGACGGACTGCTGGAGGTCGTGATGATCCACGAGGCGCCGCGACGGCTGTTCTTCGCCCTCATGAGCGAACTCGGGTCGGGCGCCCACGTGCGCAGGCCCCAGGTGCGCGTCCTGCGCGGCCGGGAGGTCCGCATCGACGCCGACCGGGCCGTACCCTACGGCGCCGACGGCGAGGTCGAGGCCGTCGTCCCCGTCACGGCCAGGGTGCTGCCCGGGGCCCTGCGCGTCCTGTGCTGAACACGCCGCCGGGCCGGACGCCGACGACGGCGAGCGGCCCGGCGGGTGCGCGGATCAGCCCCGGGGGGTGGTGAAGCGTTCCCAGACCCGGTGGGAGCCCATCAGCTCCGTGACCCGCGCCAGGGCCGCGGTGCCGGACTCGGCGACGACCACACCGGGAGCGTCGGCGGGAACGCCCGAGGCCTGGAGAGCCGTCTCGCCGCCCGCCCAGACGCCGATCGCCTTGCCGTGCCGGAAGGCCTCCGACACCAGCAGGCTCACCCGCGGGTCGATCGCGCCCGGCCCCATGGGTGCCGGAGCGGCCTTGTAGTCCCGTGGCGTGTAGGCGTCGCCGCCCATCTCGGGCGTCCCCGCCAGCAGGACGGCGTCGAACTCCACGGACCGCGCGGTGACGTAGCTGCGCTGCACGGTCAGCGCCTCGCCGCCCGAACCGATGGTGCCGCCGGTCGGCGCCACCACCAGCGGCACCATCCCCGCGTTCAGCACCGCCTCCCGCACGGCCGCCACGCCCTCCAGATCGGCCCCGCCGGTCACGATGCCGACGATCCGGCCCTCGACGGGCCAGGTGCGCCCGACCTGGGACAGCGCCGGGCTGGGTTCGACGTCGGCCAGTGGCACGGTCGGCTGCGGGGCGGGCAGGCCGAGCCCCTCGGCGACGCCCGCGCACAGCTCCGGGTCGATGTTGGCCAGGACCTGGAGGGTCCGCTCCCTGACGGCCTGTTCGTAGCACTTGCCGAGTTCGAAGGTGTAGGCGCCGATGATGTGCTCGCGTTCCACCGGGCTCATGCTCAGCCAGAACCGGCGCGGCTGGCTGAAGTGGTCGGCGAACGACTCCGGCGCCTCCCTCACCTTGGTCGCCTCCGGGACCCGTACCGGCGCCTCGATGTACGCGCCTTCGGCCGCCCCGGCCACGAACGGGCACCCGCCGTCGAGGGAGTTGGGCCGGTAGGGCGCCACCCCTCGGTGCACGGCGGTCTGGTGCATGCCGTCGCGCAGCATGTCGTTGACCGGGGCGTGCGGCCGGTTGATCGGAAGCTGCGGGAAGTTGGGGCCGCCCAGACGCGTGATCTGGGTGTCCAGGTACGAGAACAGCCGCCCCGCGAGCAGCGGGTCGTCGGTGATGTCGATGCCGGGCACGAGGTGGCCGACGTGGAAGGCGACCTGCTCGGTCTCGGCGAAGAAGTTGGACGGGTTGCGGTTGAGGGTCATCAGCCCGATCGGCTGCACCGGGGCCAGTTCCTCGGGGACGATGTTGGTCGGGTCGAGCAGGTCGATGCCCTCGAAGGTCTGCTCCGGGGTGTCGGGGAAGGTCTGGATGCCCAGCTCCCACTGCGGGTGAGCGCCCGCCTCGATGGCGTCGGCGAGGTCCCGGCGGTGGAAGTCCGGGTCGACGCCGTTGATGATCTGGGCCTCGTCCCACACCAGGGAGTGCACGCCCAGCTTGGGCTTCCAGTGGAACTTCACCAGCGTCGTGGCGCCCTCTGCGTTCACCAGCCGGAAGGTGTGGACGCCGAAGCCCTCCATCATCCGGTAGGAGCGCGGGATGCCGCGGTCGCCCATGAAGAAGATGGTGTGGTGGGTCGCCTCGGTGTGCAGCGAGACGAAGTCCCAGAAGGTGTCGTGCGCGCTCTGCGCCTGCGGGATCTCCCGGTCGGGGTGCGGCTTCGCGGCGTGGACGACGTCCGGGAACTTGATGGCGTCCTGGATGAAGAAGACCGGGATGTTGTTGCCGACCAGGTCGAAGACGCCCTCACTGGTGTAGAACTTCGTCGCGAAACCACGGGTGTCGCGCACGGTGTCGGACGACCCCCGCGAGCCGACCACCGTGGAGAACCGCACGAACACCGGCGTCTCCACGTCCGCCGCCAGGAACCCGGCCTTGGTCACGGAGGCCGCCGTGCCGTAGCTCTGGAAGACCCCGTGCGCGCCGGCGCCCCGGGCGTGCACCACGCGCTCCGGGATGCGCTCGTGGTCGAAGTGCATGACCTTCTCGCGCAGGTGATGGTCCTGCAGCAGCACGGGCCCGCGCGGCCCGGCCTTCAGCGAGTGGTCGGTGTCGTACAGCCGCGTGCCCTGGGCGTTCGTCAGATAGCTCCCGGACTGCGCGACCCGGGCCTGCTCGGCACCGGTCGGCTGGCCGGTCGGCGACACGGTGTCCGGACCGCTCTGGTCCGGCTTCGGGGGCAGCGGCTCCCTGGGCTCGGTGGGCTCGGCGACGGGGGGCGACTCGGGACCGGGCTTGCCGGGAATCCCGTCGGCCGGTCCACCACCGTCGCCCTGCAGGGTCTCGGTGACCTTGTGGGCTACCCGCTTGAGGGGGTTGGCCTCGCTCATCAGCCATTTCTCCGTTCTGCGCGGGCCGCTGCACGCGGCCGGGTTGATTCGAGTACCGACTGGGCGTGTGGGGCCGTGACCGCGTACCCAGCGATCGGGACTCAAGGCATGGGCGCGGGGGAACGGAAGCGGTCGGCTCAGGTGAGGGTCTCCCCGTCGTGGACACCGCCCCGGCCGCGTGCCGTGGAGGAGCCGGTGCCCGCCCCCTCCCGGTCCGCAGGGAGGTTCGCCCCGCCGCCCCGGACGCGTTCGGTCGCTCTCACGCCGCCCGGACGGTGTGCGGCGCGGGGTACGACGGTCCTCGCCGGAGCGGCGCACGGGACCGACACGGCCAGGGCCGCGATCACGGCCCACGACGACTGGCGCATGGGGGGAGCTCCTTCTCACCGGTGCCGTACCAGCGTCACCGGCGCGGATGCGACGCGCCACCGGAGACGCGCGCACGAGGGAGGGCCCCGACCGGACACACCGGTCGGGGCCCTGGAAACGCCCTGACACGAGCCGCGGGCGCCCCCGTACGGACGACGCGGGTGGCTGCCCGGCGGCGGGCCCCGGGTGCCTGCTGCGGGCGGCGGCTGTCCGGCACGAGCGGCGGGTCGCCGGTACGGGCCACGGACGCCCGGCACGGGCAAGGGCGGAACGCCGAGCGTCCAGACCGGGAGCGACGATCTGATCACGGCCTCAAGGGCGCCGGCGCCCTCGGCAAGACCGAGCGCGCCAAGGAGACCAAGGCGGCCGGCCTCCTCCACTCCTGTCCGGCGCCGGACAACCGGCACTGCGCGCAGACGTCCGAGGGACGGTCAGCTCGGAGTGGTACGGAGTTCGCCGCCCGGGCCCAGCAGGGCCCAGTACGCTCCGGTCCGTCCGTAGGGCATACCGATGCCGCTGCCCGGGTCGATCACGAGCCGGCCGTGGGCGAGGCGGACGAGCCGGGATGCGGGTGTGGCCGCGGACCACGGTGTCGCCGAGGGGGGCTGAGGGAACCGCTTCGGCGGGATGGGCGAAGGACAGGTGAAAGCCCAAGTATTCGAGCGTCGTCCCTTGGACGAGAGGAGCCCCGATGACCGTCGGACCAGGCGTCGGCACCGGCACCGCGCGTGCCGATGCGGAGAGCGACGCCTCAGTGATCGCGCGGTCCCGGGACGAGCCCGAGGCGTTCGCCGCGCTCTTCGACCGGCACGCCGACGCCGTGCACCGCTACGCGGCCCGCCGCCTCGGCGGTGAGGTCGCCGACGACCTCGTGGCGGAGACCTTCACCACCGCGTTCCAGCAGCGGCATCGCTACGACCCGGCCCGCGGCGCGGGCGCCGACGCCCGGCCCTGGCTGTTCGGCATAGCGACCAACTTGGTCGGCCGGCATAGGCGGGCCGAGGCCCGCCGGTTCAGGGCCATGGCCCGGGTCCCGGCCCCCGCCGACCACGACGAGCCGCTGGCCGACCGGGCCGCGGACCGAGTGGTGGCGCGGGCCGTACGCCGCGAGCTGGCGGCGGCACTGGCCGCGCTGCCCGCCCGGCACCGGGACGTGCTGCTGCTGGTGGCCTGGGGTGATCTCGGCTACGAGGAGGCGGCCCAGGCCCTCGGTATCCCCGTGGGCACGGTCAGATCACGGCTGCACCGGGCTCGCAGCAAGCTGCGCGAAGCATTGGGCGGATCCGATCCGACGGCACTGCGAGAGGTGTCCGACCATGAATGACGAACTCGAACTCTTGAGGGAGTGGGACGCGGACGCGGCCCCGCTCACCGGTCCGGCCCGGGACCGGGCCCGGCACCAGTTGCTCAACGCGATGGCCCACGCGGACCGGCGCACCGGCACCGGCCCCAGCCGCCGCCGTGCACTGCGCCTCGCGGCGGCCGCGGTGGTCACCACGGCGGTCGCGGGGACGGCGGTGCTGACCGGCACGGACGGCTCCGGCGAGGGCGGCGCACCGGGCACGAGCACCCCGCGGGTGGAGAACGCCGCCGCGACGGTGCTGAACGGGGCGGCGGCGTGGGAGCGCGAGCAGGAGAAGGAGCCGGTGGCACCCCGCGACGACCAGTTCATCTACTCGAAGCGGATCATCAAGGAGACGGAGCAGGAGACCGGCGAGGTCAAGTCCTACACCGACGAGATGTGGGACTCGGTGGACGTCTCCAAGCCCTCCTTGTCCATGGAACTGGGCCGCGAGATGTGGGAGGAGGCCGAGGAGAAGGGCGGCGGGGTGTGGCCACCCCGGAAGTGGAGCGAGCTGAAGAAGCTCCCCCAGGACCCGGAAAGGCTCGTCCTGGCGATCCTCTCCTTCGGCTCCCGCGCCGACGACCGGTCGATCGGCGATCTCGACGAGCCCGATCGGTACGAGGCCTACTGGCTGCTCGGCGAGCTCCTGAAGAACCCGGTGCTGCCCAGGGGACTGCGCCCCGCGGCGTACGAGGCGCTGGCCCTCGTGCCCGGCGTCAGGACGATCCCGGGAGTGAAGGACTCCGCCGGGCGGGCCGGGGTGGGGATCGCCCATACCGGGCGCGGGTCCTACAAGAGCAAGTACCTGATCTTCGATCCGGCGTCGTACGAGTTCCTCGGCTTCCGCGACGAGCGGGTCTCGGCTTCCGGGAAGGAGAAGTACATCCAGCTGTCGCACGTGGTGGACTGGGGGATCGTCGACCGGGTGAGGCAGCGCCCGTAGGCCGCTGTCCCGCGGTCGGGACCCTCGGGGCCGCCGGCACCGGCAGACGGTCGCCGGCGGCCCCGAGGTCTGCCTCCGGGAGGTCAGTGCGGATGCCGCAGCCGGGATTCCAGGACCAGACGGCGGTACTTGTCGTGGTCGTAGCCGCGGTCACCCATCCCGCGCCTCGCCGAGGAGCCCGGCTACCGGCGCCGGACCAAGGTGCAGGCCACCCTCCAGGAAGGCCGCCACCCGCTCGTCCGGAAGATGATCTTGCACGGCCGCGCCGGGCAGCTCTGCCGGCGCTGCAGGACGGCATGGAGGACCGGATCGGGTCGCTCGGCCTGGTCCTCGACGTCCTCGTGCTGTTCAACACCCGCTCCGTGGACGCCGCCTTGCTCCTTCCGGCTTCCCGGCCTGCCCGGCGGCCTGCGGCCCCTGCGCGACAAGCACGTCCCCGACGACGCGTGACCGCGCGGCCGGCCCGTCGACCAGCACGGACGACGCGGTGAACAGGGTGCCGGTGGGAGCGGGGAGGGAGATGACCGCAGCGGTCGCCCCGGAGGCCCGGGCTCCCGCTGCCTCGCCCGGGAAGCAGAGGACCGCGCCGATGACGTACGGTCCAGGACTGACGCCCCTGGACGCGGTCGTTCCTCGCGGACGGTCAACCGCATGCCCTCGGGACACCGTCGTTCTCGTCCCCGCGGGCATCCCTTGGGCCACACCACCAGGAGGAACCAGTGTCATACCCGCACCTGCTCACCCCCGAGGAGAAGCTCGCCGACGCGAAGAAGCTGCTGAGCCTCCCGCGTATCGTCGTGATCTGCGGCTCCACCCGCTTCATGACCGAGATGACCGAGGCCGATCTGCGGGAGACCGAAGCCGGGAGGATTGTCGTCAAACCGAGCGGTGACATGAAGTCGCCGCACGCGCTTCGGTCCGATCCTGTCGAGGCCGAGGCGCTGAAGGTCCGACTCGGCGATCTGCACCGGGCGAAGATCCGGCTCGCCGACGAGGTGCTCGTGGTCGGCGACTACGTCGGCGACAGCACCCGAGCCGAGATCGCCTACGCCCGGTCGCTGGGCAAGCCCGTGCGCTTCACGCACCCCGAAGCCGACCCTGACGCCTGACCGCCCGCTGCCGGCCACCCTCGTCTGCGGCGGCCTCACCTACCTGGTGCACTGCCACCTGGCCTTGGGGCGAGCCGCTGACCGTCGGTCTGACGGGGTGCTGGAGTGTCGGCCATGGTGGTGGCGGCGGTCGTTTCCCGGCAGGAGTTCCGCCGGGCCTGCTGCTCTACGCGGATGTGGCCGGGGCCTGACAACTCGCCACCGCTCATGGCCGCGCGCACCGCGAGGGGCTCGGCGCGAGCCGCCGTGGATGTCCGGCAACGGGCCCGGAGGTGTCCGGCGTGAGCCATGGGCGCCCGGACGGCCGGTGCGTGCCCGGCGCGCACCAGGAGGAGCCCGGCGTGCCACGGACGTCCGGCCCGGCCCGGGCCAGGCGGCGCCCGTCACGGGCCCGGCGGTGTGCCCCGGCCCGTGCCGGGTGGTGTGCTCCGGCCCGTGCCGGGTGGTGTGCTCCGGCCCGTGCCAGGCGGTGTCCGGTGCGTGCCTAGCTCGTCGTGTGGGTCACCCCCACCGGGTCGAACGTGACCCGTGTGCGCGCGCCGTCGAGTGCCCAGGTCACCTCGACGCCGGTGGCGTCGGCCACGACCTCCGCGACGGCCTCCGCCGGCGCAGCGGGGCCCGGCTCACCGGTGAGCGCCGCCAGGCACACGTGCAGGGAGGTTCCGCCCGCGTCGCCCGACAGCCGGGGCATCTCGGCCCACCGCGCGTAGGCGGTGCCCTGCGGGGCGCGCACGGTCCCGGGCTCGGGGTGCCAGCCGTGCAGGCCGTGCAGCGCCGAGACCAGGGGCTCCTCGGGGCCGGTGGCCCAGCCGGTCTGCGTGAGCCGCGTCCCGGCCGGCGCGCCGACCACCCGGTGCACCCGCAGCTCGTACGGCCCCCGCGCCACGGTCACGCTCTCCACCCGCAGCCCCGGCACCATCGGAGGCCCGCCGGCGAACACGGGCCGGTGCCAGGACGCCGCCCAGCCCCAGCCGTCGCCGTGGCCCGCGCCGAGCGGATGGACGCGGCGACGCACACTGCGCCGGCCGTTCACCTCCACCGACAGGTGGTTGTCCGCGACGTTGCCGGACGCGGTGGGGCCCGTCCGGGTCGAGTACGCCTGCCGCCCGTAGTGCGGGTCGTCCTCGGCGGCCGTCTCACCCTCGTGCGGCCGCACGTGGTCGCTGCCGTGGTTGTGCAGCCGTACGATCCCGTCGTCGCGGGTCGCCTGCACCAGCAGCCCGGGGGCGTTCAGGGCCAGGACCCGGTCGGCCACCTCCACCGGCGCGGGTTCCTCCGCGGCCGTCCACAGCGGGTGGCCGGCCGGTGCGAGGAGCGACACGAACGCCTTCGACGCCCAGTACGGCGAGGCCGGGCCGGAGTACGGCTGCAGCGACGCCTCGTGCGGCCCGTGCCAGCCCAGGCTGAGCAGCCCGTCGTCGGTCAGCGAGCCGCGGTCGAGGAAGTAGCGCAGACTGCCGCTCGCCAGCCGGCGCGAGGCACCCGGCGTCAGCGGCGTGTGCCCGGTCAGCGCGCCCAGCCCCACGGCCGAGGAGGCCGCGAAGCGGTATGCCAGCGACCGGCCGAAGTGCACCGGCGCCCCGTCGCCGCCGAACATCAGCGAGTAGCTCTCCAGGTGCGCACGGAGCCGGTCACCGTACCGCGCACCCTGCTCGGTGTCGCCCGACAGATGGGCGTCCAGCACCGGGTACAGGTGCAGGGCCCAGCCGTTGTAGTGGTCGAAGGCGCGGCCGTCGCCGTCGGCGTACCAGCCCTCGCCCCGGTACCAGCCTTCCATCAGCTCCAGCGCCCGCTCCCGCACCGCGGCCGTCTCGGCGTCGCCGCGGCCGACCGACTCCAGGAAACCGGCGACCGTGTACGGGAACAGGTACCAGTTGTTCGGCGACGGCACGTGCCGCAGCGATCCGCGCAGCCACTCCTCCGCCCGGTCCTGGACCCCGGCGTCGAGGTGCTTCCACAGCCACGGCGCGGTCAGCCTGAGCCCGAGGGCGACCGAAGCCGACTCGACCATCGGCTGGCCCTGGACGTCGTGGTCGAGGATCAGCGGCCAGGACTCGGTGTCGTCGCGGCCGGGGGAGCGGGTGCCCGCGGAGAGGCCCCGCGCGTACCGGTCGAGCCAGCCGTGCGGATCGTCGCCGTCGGCGCCCGCGACCCGGAACGCCGCCGCGAGGAACGTCCGGGCGAAGCCCTCCAGACCGTCGGAGCGCACCCCCGACCGCGAGGGCCGCCCCGGCAGGTCGAGCAGGGCGGAGCCCGGAGTGCTCCAGCGCCACGCAGCCTCCAGCAGCCCGTCCGCGACGGCCTCCCAGTGGGCCCGGGTGTAACCGGTGTACGGGCTCAGCGCCCGGTTCTCGGTGGGCAGTTCGAACGGGATGCTCATGCCAGGAACGCCAGCCTTTCGCGTCGTACGGGATGGAGGAAGCCGGCACCGGAGGCCCAGCGGGCGCTCTCGGCGAGGGCGAGGTCCGCCAGGCGGCGCCACTCGTTGCCCTCGGAGCCGGCGAGGTGCGGGGTGATCAGGGCGTTCTCGCAGTCCCACAGCGGGTGGTCCGCGGGCAGCACCTCGGGGTCGGTGACGTCGAGGACGGCCCGGATCCGGCCCGCGAGGACGGCGTCGGTGAGCGCTTCCTGGTCGACGACCGCGCCCCGGGAGGTGTTGATCAGTACGCCCCCGGCCGGCATCGAGTCGATCAGGGGGCGGGAGACCAGGCCCCGGGTGGTGGGCAGCAGCGGGGTGTGCACGCTGACGGTGTCGCAGCGCGCGAAGAGCTCCGGCAGCTCGACGCGTTGGACGCCGAGTTCGGCGGCGTCCGCCGCGCTGACGTAGGGATCGTGCAGCAGGACGTCGATGTCGTGCGGGCGCAGCAGCTCCACGACCCGGCGGCCGATCAGCGACGCCGACAGGATGCCGACCGTGCGGCGGTAGTTGCCGACGCTGCGCGGGGTGTGCAGCCAGTTGCCGCGGACGCGGGAGGCCCGGAAGTCGCGGGCCCGCTCCAGCACCCGCTTGCCGGTGAGCAGGATCATCGCGAGGGTGTACTCGGCCACCGGCACGGCGTTGGCCGCGGCGGCGGAGGACACCTCGATCCCCCGCTCCCAGCACGCGTCGGTGACGTGCCCCCGGACGCTGCCCGCCGTGTGCACCACGGCCCGCAGCCGCGGCGCCGCCCGCAGTACCCCGGCGTCCAGCGGCGGACAGCCCCAGCCGGTGATCAGCAGCTCGACGTCGGCCAGCACGGATCCGGCCCGCGGTGTCGACAGGTCGTCCAGCGCCGGGAGGGGCGCGAGGTCGCACACCCGGCGGAACGCGCCGAGCGACTGCGGGTCGAGGACGGCCGCGGCGGCGTCCTGGGACATGGCCACGGCGGCACGGGGCCGGAACCCGCGGCCGGGCGCGTCGGGGGCGTGCGGGTCGGTCACTTGACGGCTCCGGCGGTCAGGCCGCTGCGCCAGAAACGCTGGAGCAGCACGAAGGCGAGGATGAGCGGCAGGACGGCGAGCAGCGAACCCATGATCACCACGGGGTAGTACTCCGGCGAGACGGAAGCCGAGCTGTTCCACTGGTACAGGCCGAGACTGACCGGATACAGGTCATGGTCGGACAGCATCACCATGGGCAGGAAGAAGTTGTTCCAGATCGCGGTGAGCTGGAAGAGGAAGACGGTGATCAGACCGGGGCCGAGCATCCTGAGCGCCACGCGCGCGTACGTGGTCAGCTCGCCCGCCCCGTCGACGCGTGCCGCCTCCAGCACCTCGTCGGGCACGTAGCCCCGGCTGAAGACGCGGCCGAGGTAGACGCCGAACGGGTTGAACAGCACCGGGATGAACACCGCCCAGAAGGTGTTGACCAGGCCGGCCTCGGAGGCCATCAGGTACAGCGGCAGCGCGAGCACGGTCTGCGGCACCATGACCGCCGCGAGGACCAGGCCGAACAGCTTCTCCTTGTGACGGAAGCGGTACTTGTCGAAGGCGTAGCCGCAGGCGACGCTCAGCAGCGCGCCGAGGGCGGCGCCGAGCACCGCGTAGAGCAGGCTGTTGAGGTACCAGCGGCCGTACAGTCCGCCGTCCATGGCGAACAGGTCCTCGAGGTTCTGCACGAACGAGAAGTCGCTCAGGGACAGCAGGTCGCTGCTGAACAGCGCGTCCCGGGTCTTCGTGGAGGCGAGGAGCAGCCAGAGCACGGGCAGCAGCGTGTAGAGGACGGAGACGGCGACGACCACGTTGACCGTCGCCCGGCCCAGCAGCCTCGGGCGGAGCAGGGAGCTGTCGGTGGCGCTCATCGGACCTCCTCGGCGGTGTCGGCGCGACTGGTGAAGCGGGTGACGCCGTAGGACAGGGCGATGGTGCAGACGAGCAGGACGACCGAGGCGGCCGCCGCCAGGCTGTAGTTGTTGCGGGTGAACGCCGCGTCGTAGATGTACATGCTGGGTGAGAAGCGGGAGTTGATCATGGGGGAGGACTGGCTCAGCAGCATCGGCTCGGTGAACAGCTGGAGCGCCCAGATCAGGGTGAAGATGGCGACCATCACGATCGAGGACCGCACCAGTGGCGTCTTGACCTGGAGCGCCGTGCGCACCGGTCCCGCGCCGTCCACCACGGACGCCTCGATCACCTCGCGGGGCACGGCCTGCAGGGCGGCGTAGAAGACCACCATGTTGTAGCCGAGGTTGCTCCACAGGGCGATGTTCACGATGGATGGGATCACCGTGTGGATGCCGAGGAAGTCGATCGTGATGTCGGCGCGGGCGAACAGGTCGATCACCGGGCTGATGCCCGGCGTGTACAGGTACAGCCAGATCAGTGCGGCGATGATGCCGGGCACCGCGTGCGGCAGGAACAGGCCGAGCTGGGCGAAGGCGCGCAGCCGCACCACCCCGGAGTCCAGCAGCAGGGCGAGGGCGAGCGCGCCGAGCACCATGAGCGGGATGTAGATCAGGCAGTACAGGGCCACCGTGCCGAGCCCCCCGAGGAAGGTGGGGTCGGCCAGGACGGCCGCGTAGCTGCGCAGACCGACGAAGACCGTGCGTTCGGGGCCGAAGCCGAGGCCGGGCTGGTCGTCGCTGTAGAAGCTGAGGTGGACCGCCGTGCCGACGGGGATCAGGAAGACGGTGACCAGCAGGGCGAAGAACGGCGTCATCAGGACGCCGCAGGCGGCCAGTTGGCGGCGCTTCGCCGCTCTGCGGGCACGCAGCCCGAAGGCGGAGGGTGCCGGGACGGTGGCGCGGGACGCGCCGGCCGGCACCCGTGGCCGGGTGGTCGTGGTCATGGGGTGTCACCTGCCTTTCGTCGGCTCAGGTGCTGCGCTGGGTGGTGGACAGGCCGAGGGCCTTGAGGTCGGGCATCGTGCCCTCCTGCGCGGTGCGCAGGGACTCGACGAGGGAGCCCTGGCCGGCGCCGACGCGGGCGAAGGAGTCCTGCATGACCTTCTGGGTGGCGCTCATCCGCGGACCCCACAGCCATCCCTCGCCGATCCTCTCGGCCTCCTGCTCGAACAGGCTGTAGATGTCCTGTCCGCCGTAGTACGACCGGTCGAACGCCTCGCGGCCCACGGTGACCAGGTCGGGGGCGGCCGGGTACTGGCTGCTGGTGCCGCTGGAGAGGCGGGCGCGCAGGGCGTCCGGGTGGGAGACCTGCCACTCGATGAACTCCATGGCGGCCTCCGGGTGGCGGCTGTCCTTGGTGACGGCGAAGGTCGAGCCGCCGTGCGTGCCGGCCGAAGGACGGGCGGTGTCCCACTGCGGCAGCGGGGCGATCCGCCACTGGTTCCTCTGCCCGGGCCGCGCGTTCATCTGGGCGCCGGCGTCCCAGGCGCCGCTGAGCCGGGTGAGGACCAGGCCGTTGCCGATCTGCGCGTCGGCCTGCCTGCTCTCTACGGCGTTCACGAAGACGTCGTCCCGGTCGATGAGCCCCTGCCAGTAGTCCGCGACCCGTCGGGAGGGCGCGTCGGCGAGGGAGACGTTCCAGGCGCCCCGGGAGGTGTCGAACCAGCGGGCGCCCGCCTGCCAGGCGTACGCGGCGAACTGGGTCATGCCGTCGGTGGGGAACAGCACCAGGCGCCGGCCGGGCGCCTCCCGGTGCACGGTCGCCGCCTGCTCGGCGAACTCGTCCCAGGTGCGCGCGACCCGCAGACCGAAGTGGTCGAACAGATCGGCGCGGTAGTGCATCACCATGGGTTCGACGTCCAGCGGCACGCTGAACACCCGTCCCTCGAAGGTGGTCAGACCGAGTGCCTGCGGCAGCAGCTTGCGGCGCAGGCGGTCGCCGATGAGGTCGGTGATGTCGCGGGCGACGCCGTCGATGGCGTACCCCGGCACCTGCGGGTACTCGATGGTGGCGACGTCGGGCGCGTTGCCGGCCCGGGCGGCGTTGCTGAGCTTGGCGTACCCGCCCTGCCCGCCGGAGGGGATCTGCTGGAACTCCACCTGGATGTTCCTGTGCGTGCGGTTGAACGCGTCGACCACCTGCTGGCTGCCGCGCAGGGCGGACCAGAAGGTGATGCGTGTGGTGCTGCTCGTGCGGGCCGACGAGGCGCCGTTCTCCCCGCTGCAGGCGCTCGCGGCTCCTGTCAGGGGTACGGCGGCCATCGCGGCGAGCACGGACCGACGGCTGGGTCGTCCGGGCATGGCGCCTCCCGCGGCTCCTGCGGGTCCGCGTGGGTGCGGACCCGACTGTTCGGGACACGGGAATCCTGAAGGCTCCGATACAAACGGTCAATAGATCGATCAGAAGAAAATAAAACGCTCAAACGCTCACATCGGTCGGGCGGTCCGTGGATCCCCGCACCATCAGTCGCGGAAGCAACTCCACGCGCCGGCCCGGCCCGCTGCCCGGCGGCTCGGACAGCCGCTGGAGCAGCAGCTCCGCCGCCATCCGCCCCACCTCGGTCTTCGGCGGCGACACGGCCGTCAGCGGCGGTGAACCCAGCCCGGCCACGACGTCGTCGTACGCCACGACCGAGCAGTCCCGCGGCACCCGGACCGCCTCCTCCGCCAGCCGCTGCACGATCATCAGCGCGTCCACATCGCCGTGCAGCACCGTGGCGGTCGCGCCCACCTTGCGCAGCAGCGCCGGCAACTCGGCCGTCTCGTCGGCCGAGTACGGTCCGTCGGCCCCGGCCTCCGGCGCGATCAGTGCCCACGCCCACCGCTCCACCAGGGGATGCGCCCGCGCGATCTCGGCGAAGGCCGCCCGCAGCGAACGCGCGGTGGGGCTGTCGTGACGCGTGGCGAAGACGATGCGCCGGTGCCCGAGCCCCACCAGGTGCTCCACGGCCAGACGCGCGCCGTACCAGTGGTCCGAGCACACCGAGTCCAGGGCGTGCAGCGCGCTGCCGCGCCACGGGCGTCGCTCCATCAGCACCGTCGGCACCCCGAGCGCGGCGAGCCACTCGTGGTCGGCCTCCTCCTCGGCCCGGCCGCGCCAGCGCGGGGCGATCAGCAGCCCGTGCGCCCCGTCCGCCAGCGCGCGCTCCACCAGCGGGCGTTCGGCGCCGGACGCCTGCGGCGCGAGGTGCAGGGCTATGCGCACCCCGGCCCCCTCCAGGACCGTGCGGGCGCCGTGCAGGGTCTCGTTCAGATACGAGTGCCGCGCGGGGACCACCACGGCCACCCGGTCCCCGGCCGCCGCCGCGTCGGGGGGCGCGTCCGGTGCGGGCAGCGTCGACCGGACGACGCCGTGCCCGCGCCGCAGCCTGCCCTCCCGCGTCAGCTCCTCCACGTCCCGGCGCACCGTCACCACGGAGACCTGCAACTCGTCGGCGAGATCGCGCACCCGCGCGGTGCCGCGTGCCTGGACCGCCGCCAGAATCCGCTGGCGCCTGAGATCGACCGGCTCCCGCATCAGGCCTCCACCCGGGAATGTTCGTTTGAGCGATTTGCCGCCATCATAGCGATCGGTCGTCCCGGGTGTGCGCCGCTTCCGGCCCCCCGACCGGTGCGTACGGTTCCGGGCCGCCGCGGGGCACGGGCGCCGGACCCGGCTTCCGGGAGCCCAGGCGGTCATGAGCGGGCCCCTGTTCCGTGCGCCCGTGTGCCGTGTCGTCCCGCTCGGTGGCGTCCGGGTGCTCGTCCCAGCGGGCGAAGGAGTACGGGATCCACGGCCCCGGCACCCCGACCACGGCCGGATGCGTCCGGCGGCGGCGAGCTCGGCGAGGGCGCGGGTCCAGGCGGAGCACGCCGTGTCCTCCACCAGGTGGGCGGCACCGAGCGGTTGCGGAGCGCGCCGCCCGGTCGGTCGCTCGCTCTGCGGGCGGTGCCGTGTCGCGGCGACGGCGTACGGCCGATACGGCCGCAGTTCCGCGTCGACGGTCTCCGCCTCGGCCGGCGCCGCTCGTGCGCCTCCTGCCGGTCCCGGCACCGAGCGCCGGCCCGGCTGAGGCAGGCACGCCCGCCGCTGACGGCGGCACCGGCACCGGTGGTGGCGACGGCGGTGCCGGTCGCGTGCTCGGTGGCGCGCACCTGCACCGCCCGTTCCCTACGGCCCCGGAGACGGTCGAGCGGCGCGCCCAGGTCGCCGGTGACGGGCGCGCAGGTCTGCGTCTCGGGGCTCGCGAAGCGGCGGGTCGACGTCCGTCACCGCGTACTCCCCGCGCCCTCAGCGATACGGGCGGGCACGTTCGTCGTCCTCGTACGGCCCTCCGTCGTCCTCGTCGTCTTCCTCACCTTCCCGGTGGTCCCGGTCGTCCCGGTCGTCCCGGTGGTCCCGGTCGCCCTCGTCGTGCTCACCTTCCTCGTCGTCCTCGTCCTCGTCCTGGTCCCTCCCGTACCCGACGCTCTCCTCGTCGTCCTCGCCCTCTTCGGCGTCGTACTCGTCCTCCTCGTCGCCGGCGTTCTCCTCCTCCAGCGCCTCCTCGTGGCTGCGGACGACCTCGCCGTCACGGATCTCCCCGCGCCAGCCCTCCACTTCCTCGTCGCCCATCAGGGTCACGTGCCGCGCGAAGTGCTTCACGTCCAGCCGCAGCCGGCGTCCCTGGGCACGCCACAGGTTGGCGGTCTTCTCGAAGAAGCCCGCCGGGTAGTACTCGACGACCACGACGACCCGCGTCAGCCGGGGCGCCAGCTCGTGGAAGGTGACCGCGCCGCGCGTACTGCCCTTGGCGCCCTCGGAGGTCCAGACGATCCGCTCGTCGGGGACCTGTTCGAGCACCGTCGCCTTCCAGCTGCGGCTCGACGGACCGATCTTGGCGATCCAGTCGGAGGTGATCTCGTCCTTGGGGGAGACGTTGCGGACGCCCTTGGTGAAGCCGCTGAAGTCCTCGATCCGGGTCCACTGGTCGTAGACGGTGCGCAGGGGGACGCCGATGTCGACGGTCTCCATGATGTGCGTCGCCTTGACGCTCGGGCGGCGTGACCCGCCTCTGCCCTTGGAACCGCGGCCGTCGGCGGACGAGGTGAGCCGGTCGGTCAGCCCTCCGATCCGTTCCCCCGCCTTGCCCACGAGGCTCTGGCCCGTGGCGGTGACGTAGCCGCCGAGAGCGTCCTTCAGGTCGCCGAGGGGGGACGGCCCCCCGCTCTCCTGCCGGGTGGGGGTCATCCGCGCCCACCTCCGCGCCTACCGCCCGACCCCGTGGTGCTCCTGGCCGCGGCGGCCTTCCCCGCGGGGGCCGCCTTGCGCGGCCGAGCGTTCTCGTCGGCCCGCCGGGGCGGCGCGGGAGCGGGTTCGCGGTCCTCCTCCCGGTCCTCGTCGTCGAAGTAGGCGTCCTCGTCGTAGGTGTCCGCGTCGGTGTCCGCGTAGGCGTCCTCGTCAGGGGCACCGTCGTCGTACTGGCCGTGGTCGCCGTCGCCGTCCTCCGCCGCCCCGCCGCCTCCTCGTCCCGCGCCGGTGAGCGCGTCGGTTCGGGCGCGGAGGTTGTCGGCGAGGCCGGTGAGTCCGCGGTTCGCCGCGGCGGTGACGGCCGTGCGGCCGGCGGTCAGCAGCTCGCCGCGCACCTGGTCCGAGAGCTCCTGGAACTGCGGCGCCAGCTGGAGCCTGCCCAGCCCCTGGGACAGCACCTGGCCGGGGGCCGGACCGATGCGCCGGCCCGCGAGGTAGGAGGCGACGGCGAAGGCCAGTTTCGCCTTCTTCGTGCGGCCCAGCAGGTATCCGCCGGCCATGGCCGCGGCGATGGCCGCTCTGTTGTCGTTCATGCGTGTCTTCTCCGCGCTGGATCCGTGGTTGTCGTGCGGCCGGTGGGCCGCGCCGGGCGTTCGAGGAGGGCGAGCAGGCGCTCCTCCTCCCGTTCGAAGGCCGACTCATCGACGGCGTCCTCGTCCAGGACCTCCCGCGCCGCGCGCCGCGCCCCGCGGAGGACACCGAGGGCGAGCGCCGCAGCCGGCCGGACGTCGGCCTCGTGGCCGGGCCGGCGCCGTGTGCGCGCCGTCCGCCCGGCACCCGCCCTGCCCATGGTCCTGGCGACCGGACCGCCGGACCTCTCGGGCACGGTCCTGGAACGCACGCCGTGCTCCGGGCCCAGCCGGCTGCGGGCCTCCGCGTACCGCAGACAGGTGCCGACGCTCGCGGCCACGATGCGGGCGTCGGTCGTGAGGATCTCGTTGCCGACCGGGGAGACGCGCACGAAGGCGTCGGTCACCATGCCGCGGTCGAGGACGATGCCGAGGGCGTCGTAGAGGTTTCCGGCGCGGCGCGCGCAGACGGCCTCGCCGTCGTGGGTGATCATGCGGTGGTCCTTCCGGATGCCGGGCCGGGGGCCCGGTCACTGGTCCTGGGCACCGCGCCGGTAGCGGGCGAGCCGGCGGTACCGCAGCAGGGCGCCCGCCCCCGGGTCCAGCTCGGCCTCGCAGGTGGCGAGCAGGCTGGTGCTGTCGGGGATGCGTGCCGCCGCCGGCACGACCACGTCCACGTCCACGAGCCAGCCGTCGTCCTCGTTCCGGCACACCGCGGAGACCCCCTCCAGGGGGTGCCGGATCAGCTCGGACCGGACGTCCGCGGCGTGCCGGGCCGCGTCCCGGGCGCCCCCCACGGCACGCTCCCGCGTGGTCGTGGACGCGGAGGTCGTGCCGCGCCGTCGCTCGCCAGGTGCTGTCATGGTGCTCACTCTGGCCCGCGGGTCCCGGTCCGCGCGTGCGCAGTTACCCCATCCGGGGCTGTACGGGGCGGAGGCCCACGGCGGCGTACCGTCCGCGGGCGCGGGGGTCAGACGCCCGGCGCGGTGGTGGCCCGGCGCCGGCAGTGCAGGAAGACGTGCGGCTCCGGCCGGGCGTCCGGGTGGGTCGGGGTGAACATCGACGCCTCCTGCGCCAGCACCTCCAGGCCGGCCTCCTCGGCCACGGCGGTGAGATCCTGCGCGGTGAAGCTGGTGACGCGCACGGGCTGCCCCATGAAGGTGGCGTCGACGCCCTCCACGTCCAGCGGCACGGTGGCCAGGACCATGTAGCCCGTCGGTGTCAGCGCCCGTACGAGGCGCCGGACGACCGCCGTCTGCTCCCGGCGGTCCAGCTGGAGCAGTGAGAAGCACACGCAGACCGCGTCGAAGGAACCGTCCGCGAGCGGAACGTCGCGGATGTCGGCGCACCGGAAGGATGCGCCCGGTACCTGCCGCGTCGCCAGGTCCACCATGACGGGGGAGACGTCGATGCCCAGTACCTCGTGCCCGGCGTTCGCGAGCGTCTCGGCGGTGGGACGGCCCGTGCCGCTGCCGACGTCCAGCACCCGGCTGCCCGGCGCGAGCCGACCGAGCAGCCACTTCAGTGAGCGCCGGTGCGTCTTCGACGAGGCGAAGGCCTTCTCGTACTCGGCGCCCAGCGCGTCGAACGCGGCGGCGGGCCGCCGCCGTTGCTGCTCGTCGTCCACGACGGTCCCTCCGGTGGGTGAGCCGGTGCCGTAGGCATCGTTCCACCGGGAGCGAGCCGCCGACAAGGAGCCCGCCGGGCGAGCCGCCGGCCGACAACCCGATCGTCGTCGCCGGGCACCCGGCTGCGCGGACCAGGGGGTGGCACGTCCTGGTGCCACCGCCGCGCCACGGCAGTGAACGCCACCGTCGAACGGATCGAACACGCCATCGCGGACGGGAAGTGGCGCATTCGCGCGTTGCCGTTCCCTTTGGCTGGGCGCAGCCTGTTCACCGAGGGCTTGTTGGGAGCGCTCCCATGCACCCGCGCGACCTCGCCCTCGCAGCCGCCGTCCCCCCACGTGAAGGAAGGACACCCATGACTTGTCATGATCGCGCCACGATTGGCCGTCGTGTCCGACGCCGTACGACCCTCGCGCTCGGCACCCTCGCCGCGGCCCTGCTCACCCTCGTCCCCTGGAGCGGAACCGCCGTCGCCCACGGCTCGGTGGTCGACCCCGCCTCCCGCAACTACGGCTGCTGGCTGCGCTGGGGCGACGACTTCCAGAACCCCGCCATGGCCCAGGAAGACCCGATGTGCTGGCAGGCGTGGCAGGACGACCCCAACGCCATGTGGAACTGGAACGGCCTGTACCGCAACGGCTCCGGCGGCAACTTCCCGGCCGTCGTCCCCGACGGCCAGCTCTGCAGCGGCGGCCGGACCGAGGGCGGGCGCTACGACTCCCTGGACACCGTGGGCGCCTGGAAGACCACGGCCGTCACCGACGACTTCACCGTCAAGCTGTACGACCAGGCCAGCCACGGCGCCGACTACTTCCGGGTGTACGTCACCCGGCAGGGCTTCGACCCCGCCACGCAGCCCCTCGGCTGGGACGACCTCCAACTGGTCGCGACCACGGGCAGGTACGCCCCCAGCCAGAACTACGAGATCCCGGTGAGCACGTCGGGCCTCAGCGGCCGGCACGTCGTCTACACCATCTGGCAGGCGTCGCACATGGACCAGACGTACTTCCTGTGCAGCGACGTGGACTTCGGCTGACCCGCACCACCCCGTCCCCCCACCCCCGCCGGGCGCGCCGCGTCCGGCGGGGAGCACCGGTCGGTGTGACCGTCACGTGAAGTCCTCCGTGCCCGCCGGGGTGTGCGGTATACGTCCCCCCATGGACTACTACGACCTCGGCACCCACGGCCGCCCCGTGACGACCTCGTCCCCGGAGGCGCAACGGTGGTTCGACCGCGGGCTCGTGTGGACGTACGCCTTCCACCACGAGGAGGCCGTCTCCTGCTTCGAGGCCGCCGCCGCGGCCGACCCTGACTGCGCCATGGCCCACTGGGGCATCGCCTACGCCCTCGGCCCCAACTACAACAAGCCCTGGGAGGCCTTCGACGCCCAGGAGCTCGCACGGGCCGTCGACCGCACCCACGCCGCCGTCGAACGCGCCCACGAGAAGGCGGACCGGGCCACCCCGGTCGAACGCGCCCTGATCGGCGCCCTGCGCGCCCGCTACCCGCAGGCACGTGCCGTCGAGGACTGCTCGGTGTGGAACGCGCCGTACGCCGAGAGCATGCGGGCCGTCCACGAACTCGCCCCGGACGACCTGGACGTGGCCGCCCTCTACGCCGACGCGCTCATGAACCTGACGCCCTGGCAGCTGTGGGACCTGCGCACGGGCCTGCCCGCCGAGGGGGCCCGCACGCTCGAGGCGAAGGGCGTCCTCGACCGGGCGCTGGCCACCGGGACCGGACGCGACCACCCGGGCGTCCTGCACCTGTACGTCCACCTGATGGAGATGTCCGCCACCCCCGAGGCGGCCCTGCCCGTCGCCGACCGGCTGCGCGGCCTCGTACCCGACGCCGGGCACCTCCTGCACATGCCGTCACACCTGGAAGTGCTGTGCGGCGACTACCGGCGCGTGGTGTCGGACAACAGCGCCGCGATCGCCGCCGACGAGAAGTACCACGCGCGGGCCGGGGCGATGAACTTCTACACCCTCTACCGTGCGCACAACCACCACTTCAAGATCTACGGCGCGATGCTCCTCGGCCAGTACGAGGTGGCCCTCGACGCCGCCGCGCGACTGGAGGCGTCCGTCCCGGAGGAACTGCTGCGCGTCGAGAGCCCCCCGATGGCCGACTGGCTGGAGGGCTTCCTGGCCATGCGGGTGCACGTGCTGATCCGGTTCGGCCGCTGGGCGGACATCCTCCGGCTGCCACTGCCCGCCGACCCGGACCTGTACCGCGTGACGACCGCGATGCTCCACTACGCCCGCGGAGTCGCCCTCTCGGCCACCGGCGAGATCGCCGGGGCGGAGGCCGAACGCGTCCTGTTCCGTGCGGCGGTGGCCCGCGTGCCGGGGACACGCACGCTGTTCAACAACACCTGCGCCGACATCCTCGCCGTCGCCTCCGCCATGCTCGACGGCGAACTGGAGTACCGCAAGGGCGACCACGCCGCCGCCTTCGCCGCACTGGAGCGCTCGGTGGAACTCGACGACAACCTGCCGTACGACGAACCGTGGGGCTGGATGCAGCCCACCCGGCACGCCTACGGCGCCCTGCTCCTGGAACAGGGCCGTGTCGCGGAGGCCGAGGCGGTCTACCGGGCCGACCTGGGCCTGGACGACACCCTGCCCCGCCCCCTGCAGCACCCCGGCAACGTCTGGGCCCTGCACGGACTCCACGAGTGCCTGGTACGCCTGGGCAGGACGGGGGAGGCGCGGATCGTGGCGCAGCAGCTGACGTTCGCCGCCGCGCTGGCCGACGTGCGGGTCGACGCCTCCTGCTTCTGCCGCCTCGGCACCGGGCCGGCCCCGGGCGGTCCGGGCGACTGCTGCGCCGCGGACCGCTGAGCCGGCTCGGTGCCCGTCGGCGTCAGCTGTCGAGCGTGTCCATGACCTTGCCCAGGTCGACGAACTTGAAGTTGGTGGCGGACCGGTCGCCGTCACCGGGAGCGTCGTGGCCGTCCTGCACGACGAGCAGGCCGTTGGGGTAGCGGCTGCCCAGCGGCTGGTTCAGCACCGCGGCGCCGTCGCACTCCTCGGAGCCGTCCGGGCCGCCCGAGGCGGCCGTGACGCGGAAGCCGCCCTCGTACTCGTTGCGGTCGCCGATCTCGCGGTCGTAGGCGACGAAGGTGTTGTCACCCTGGCTGGAGGCCAGCAGGTAACCGTCGCCGTCCGCCTCCTGGAGGAGCGTCAGCCCCTCGACGTCGGCGGTCAGCCGGGTGCCGCCGTAGCCGGGGTCCTCACCGGCGACGCACTCGTCGCTGGGCTCGTCGTAGGTGGCCGGGACACCGTACTCCCGGACCTTGTCGATGAGCCGGGGCGTACCGGTCAGGTCGGCGCGCAGACGCCAGACGCCGACGTCCTCCTGGCCGGCGTAGAGGGTGCCGTTCGCCGGGTCGACGACCATGCCCTCGACCTGCGGCAGCTCGCCGGGCTCCCCGCAGGGGGACCAGTCGGTGCCGTTCGGCAGCCGGAAGGAAGCGGGCAGGTCCAGGGTGCGGACCTGGCGGTAGCCGACGTGCCCGGAGTCGGTCGCGGTCAGCTCCAGCAGGGCGAGCCTGGTGCGCTCACGCTGGCTGACCAGGGCGTACGAGCGGCCGGACGCCTTGTCGGTCCAGGTCGCCAGGCCGTACGCGGTGCGTTCCTCGTTGATCTCGTCCTGGTCGGCGGAGAAGATCGGCGCGGCGGCCGGGTCGGTGACGTCCGTGAGGGGGCGGTCCGGCTTGGCCGGGTCGACGCGGTAGACGCGCAGCCGGTCGTTGCCCCGGTCGGAGGTGACCGCGAGGTCGGCCCGTCCGGTGGACAGCTTCATGCCGTGCACGAGGTCGACGTTGTTGAAGCGGCCGGGTGCGTCGTCGGGGCCGGGCCCGGGGGGAGCCGGGACCGACTGCACCAGCTGCGCGTCGAGGTCGTAGACGCGCAGGCCGCCCTCCTTCGCCGTGGCGACGACGAGGCTGCGGTCGGGGTTCGCCGGGTTGCGCCAGATCGCGGGGTCGTCCGCGTCGGCGTTCCCGCCGGCCTCGTCGTCGTACAGGGGGGCCGTCTCGGACCGCGGGTGCACGGCCGGCAGCGTGTCGTCGCTGTCGGCCATGGCCGGTATCGCGGGGAGCAGGGCGACGGCCGCGGCGAGGGCGTAGGCGGCCGGCCGCCTGAGGGGGCTGGTCACGTCGGTTCTCCTGAAGTCGGGAACATGACAGCGGTGTTACACCGGGTGATCTTGGTGGCGGAGTCGGTCGCCGAGAGGTCCGCGCGGTGAAGGAAAGGAGACCGGTGGGGGAACGGCGGACGCGGCCCCCGGGGACCGTCCGGGGCGCTCGGGAAGGGCTCCGCACGGACTTCTATACGATGTGACCTCGGACGACGCACAGCGGCGGAAGGAGGCGGGTCGTGACGGATCACCGGCGTCCGCGGCGGCGGGGCCAGGGCGAGCTGGAGGCGCTGGTGCTGTCGGCGCTGCGCGAGGCGGACGGGCCCGCGACGGCCGGCTGGGTGCAGGAGCGCCTGGGCGGCGACCTCGCCTACACCACGGTGATCACGATCCTGACCCGCCTGCTGGAGAAGGGGGCGGTCGGCCGCGAGCGCGCGGGCCGCTCCTTCGCCTGGACCCCCGCCTCGGACCAGGCGGGCCTGGCCGCGCGCAAGATGCGCAAGGTCCTGGACGCCGAGAACGACCGGGAAGCGGTGCTGGCCAGCTTCGTCACCGGCCTCGACCCGGACGACGAGCGGCTGCTGCGCGACCTCCTGGGGCACACGCCCGACACGGAGGAAGACTGACGCCTCATGGGGGTCTTCGTCTTCCTGCCACTGGTCCTGCCGCTGACGGCGTGGCCGATCGCCCGGCTGGCCGAACAGCATCTGCACCCGCGGACCGCGACCCGGCTGCTCACCGCCGTGGCCGCCGTGATGGCGCTGTGCAGCACCGTCTGCCTGGCCCTGGTGATGGTGGTGGGCACCGCGCAGCTGCCGGGCAACCCCCTGCCGGACGGCTGGTCGGACCCCGAGGTCCGGGCGGCGGTGCCGTACGACGAAGTCGTCGGCAAGGCGGCGATCCCGGCGTTGTGCGCGGTGGTCGTGGCCTCGGCACGGGCCCTGTGGCGGCACGGCAGGGTACGTCGCCGCGCCCACCGCGCACTGGCCGGGCTGCCGGGCACCGGGGTCGCCGTACTGCCGGACGACGTGCCCTACGCGTACGCGCTGCCCGGCGGGGACCGGGACCGTGTGGTGGTGAGCACGGCCCTGCTCGACTGTCTCGAACCGGCCGAGCGGCGCGCGCTGTTCGCCCACGAGCGGGCCCATCTCGCCGCCCGGCACCACCGCTTCCTGCTCGCCGTCCGGCTCGCCGCGCTGGCCAACCCGTTCCTGCGGCCCCTGCGGACCGCCGTGGCCTACACGGCGGAGCGGTGGGCGGACGAGGCGGCCGCGCGGGCGGTCGGCAGCCGCCGCGCGGTGGCGACCGCGATCGGCAAGGCGGCCCTCGTCTCGCGGGGCACCCCCGTCGCCACCCTCGCCGGCCTCGCGGCCCCCGGCCCGGTGCCGCGCCGGGTGGCCGCCCTGCTGGGCCCCGCGCCGACGGCCCGCACCTGGCCCTCGGTGTTCACCTCCGTGGGCCTGGCGGCGTGGGCGGCGGCCGCCGGAACCGCCGTGTCGGCGATGTCGTCCGCGAACGCCGCCGTCACCATGTTCCTCATCCTCCGCGCCGCGACGCCCCTGTGAGCGACGCCAGGGGCCAGGACGGGGCGGCCGGGCAGCCGGCCGCCCCCGCGGAGGCGGGATGACCCTGTGGTAGCTTGCGGGAGCCAGTCGTACCCACCTGGTGGGTCAGGGAATCCGGTGAGAGTCCGGAACTGACGCGCAGCGGTGAGGGGGACGGGCGGGACACGGGCCACTGGGCGGCACACGCCGTCCGGGAAGGCGTCCCGTCCGGTCGATCCCGAGTCCGAAGACCTGCTGGCACCCGCGCCCGCGCAGGGCGCGGGCCGCACCGTACGAACGGGCTTCGCGTATGAGCCCTCGACGCCAGAGGATCTTCCTTGCCCGCAGCACGCCCCGTCGGCCCCCGCCGCCTCCTCCGTCCTCTCCGCCTCTCCCGCCGTCCCCGCTGCCGCCGTTCGTTCCGCGGTCCCGTCCTGCTGGTGACCGGCGCCCTGCTGGTCTCCGCCTGCGGCTCCGGGAAGCCCGCCACCGGCTCCGCCGCGGCGGAGCCGACGGCCGCCGGCTATCCACGCACCGTCAGTGACTGCGGGCAGCAGGTGAGGATCACCGCACCGCCCCGGCGGGCGGTCTCCCTCAACCAGGGCACCACGGAGATCCTGCTCTCGCTCGGCCTGGAGGACCGCATGGCGGGCACCGCCACCTGGACCGACCCGGTCATGAAGGGGCTGGAGAAGGCGAACGCCGGCGTGCCCCGGCTCGCCGACGACATGCCGTCCTTCGAGACGGTCCTGGACGCCGAACCCGACTTCGTCGCCGCGTCGTTCGCCTCCACCCTCGGCACCGGCGGCGTGGCCACCCGCGAACGGTTCACCGAACTGGGCGTGCCGGCCTACCTGTCCCCGTCCGACTGCGTCGGGAAGGACAACGGCGGCGACGGCGACGGCAGCCGCGTCGAGCCACTGACCATGGACACCGTCTACGCCGAAGTCCGCGACCTGGCCCGGGTCTTCGGCGTCGAGCAGCGCGGCGAGGAGCTGGTCGCCGGACTCAGGAGCCGGATCGACAGGGCGACCTCGGGCATCGACGCCTCCGGCGTCACCCTCATGTACTGGTTCGCCAACTCCACCTCGCCCTACCTGGCGGGCTGCTGCGGCGCCCCCGGCATCATGACCCGGGCGGTCGGCGCGAAGAACGTCATGGACGACACCCACGAGGAATGGCCGCAGGCCGGCTGGGAGACCGTCGCCGACCGCGACCCCGACGTCCTGGTCCTCGGCGACCTCACCCGCAGGTCCCAGACCGCCGAGACGGCCGCGAAGAAGATCGAGTTCCTGGAGTCCAACCCCGTCACCAGGAACATGACCGCCGTCAGGAAGAAGCGGTACGTGCTGCTCAGCGGACAGGCCATGAACCCCACCGTCCGCTCCGTCGAGGGTGTGGAGAAGCTGGCGGCGGCCCTGCGCTCCCACGGGCTCGCCACGTGACCACCGGCATACGCGCGACGGGCCGTGGCCACCCCGCGTGGGCGGCGGCCGGGATCGTCGTCCTGTGCGTCTCCGTGGCCGCGGCCGTCACCGTCGGCCCGGCGGACATCGGCGTCGGCGAGGTGTGGTCCGTGGTCGCCGCCCACCTCGGCGGCACCGGCGCCGCGGACGTCACGCCGATCCGGGACGGCATCGTCTGGGACCTGCGACTGCCCCGCACCCTCCTCGCGGCGGTGTGCGGCGCCGGACTCGCCGTGTGCGGGGCCGTACTCCAGTCCCTGCTGCGCAACCCGCTCGCCGACCCCTTCGTGCTGGGCGTCTCGTCCGGAGCCTCGTCCGGTGCCGTCCTCGTCGTCGTGCTCGGCGTGGGCGGCGGCGCGCTGTCCGTGTCGGGCGGCGCCTTCATCGGGGCGGTGTGCTCGTTCGCGCTGGTGATGCTGCTCAGCCACAGTCTCGGCGGCACTACGGACCGGGTGGTGCTCGCGGGCGTGGCGGCGATGCAGCTGTTCTCCGCGCTCACCTCCTTCGTGGTGATGACCGCGGCCGACGCCGAGACCACCCGCGGCGTGCTGTTCTGGCTGCTCGGCTCGCTCGGCGGCGCGGACTGGACGGACGTGGGGACCGGCACGGCGGTCCTGGTGCTGGTCCTGGCCGTGTGCCTCGGGTACGCCCGGACGCTGGACGCCTTCGCGTTCGGCCAGGACGCGGCGGCCACGCTCGGCGTCCACGTCGCCCGCACCCGGCTGGTGCTGCTGTGCGCCACCGCCCTGCTCACCGCGGCCCTGGTCGCCTCGGTCGGCGCCATCGGCTTCGTGGGCCTCGTACTGCCGCACGCCGTACGGGCGCTGACCGGCCCCGGACACGCCCGGCTGCTGCCGGTCTGCGCGCTCGCCGGGGCGGTGTTCCTGGTGTGGGTCGACACCCTGGCCCGCACCGTCCTCGCACCCCAGGAGGTCCCGGTGGGCGTGGTGACCTCGCTGATCGGCGTGCCCGCCTTCGTGCTCGTGCTGTACCGCACCCGGAGGGCACGGTGACGCTGGGCGCCGAGCGGGTCTCCCGCACCGCCGGCGGGCGGCTGATCCTGGACGGCGTCAGCCTGAGCCCCCGTCCCGGCGCCACGACCGGCCTGCTCGGCCCCAACGGCTCGGGCAAGTCCACCCTGCTGCGGCTGCTCGCCGGCGTCCTCGCCCCGGCCGGCGGCGTCGTCACCCTGGACGGCCGCCCGCTGGACCGGGTGGGCCGCCGGGACGTCGCCCGGCGTGTGGCCGTGGTCGAGCAGCAGGCGGACACACAGGTCGAGCTGACCGTCCGGGACGTCGTCCGGCTGGGCCGGATCCCGCACCGCCGCGCCTGGGCCCCGGCGTCGGCGGCCGACGAGGAGGCGGTCGCTCAGGCCCTGGAGTGCACCGGCCTGACCGGGCGGGCGGAGCGGCTCTGGCACACGCTCTCCGGCGGCGAACGGCAACGCGTCCAGATCGCCCGCGCCCTCGCCCAGCGGCCGCGCGAACTCCTGCTGGACGAACCGACCAACCACCTCGACATCCAGCACCAGCTCGATGTGCTGGCCCTCGTGGCCGCCCTGCCCGTCACCACCGTCGTCGCCCTGCACGACCTCAACCTCGCGGCGATGTACTGCGACCATCTCGTGGTGCTGTCCGAGGGGCGGGTGGTGGCGTCGGGCGACCCCGCGGAGGTCCTCACGGCGGACCTGGTCGCGGACGTCTACCGGGTACGCGCCGAGGTCACCGGCACCGGCCCGGGCGGCCGTCCGCACGTCCGGTTCCTCGGCACGCTGACGGGACAGCCGCCGAGCCCGCCCCCGTCCGGCGGTCCGCCCGTCCGGGAGTGACCGCCGCACGGTGGGCGACGCGGGCGGGACGTCCGAGCCGCCGCCCCCCCGCTCCATCGGGCGGCCCCCGCGTGTGCCGGCCCCGTCCCGACGGCGAGCCTCCACGCCGCGCAGGAGCGTGCCGTGTGCGGCCCGGCGTCGGCGGCGACGTACGGCACCGGCGCCGCGGACGACTCCCCGGCCGGTCGGGCGGAGCGTGCCACGCACTGCCGGCCTCGGCAGGGACGCAGGGCGGTGCCGACGCGGATCACACCCCGGCCGGCCGGTCGTGCTCGCGTGGCCGCCCCGGTGCGCGGGCACCGCCCCGCCGGCACCGGCCCGCGTCGGCGTCAGCCGTCCATCAGCCCGGCGGCGAGCGTCGCCCCCAGCTCCCAGCAGGCCTCCAGGTCGGCCTTGGTGGGCTCACCGGCCACGCTCACCGCCGTCGCCGCGCGCTGCCAGCCGAGGCCCGTCGTGACCGACTCGATGCCGCGCACCGCGCCCGTGGTGTCACTGCCGCCGTGCACGTAGTAGCCGTAGGGCCGGCCGCGTGTCCCGTCCAGGCAGGGGTAGTAGACCTGGTCGAAGAAGTGCTTCAGGGCCCCGGACATGTAGCCCAGGTTGGCGGGCGTGCCCAGCAGGTAACCGTCGGCCTCCAGCACGTCCACCGCCGTGGCGGCCAGTGCCGCGCGCCGGACCACCCGCACCCCCTCGATCCCGGGGGCGGTCGCCCCGGAGACGACGGACTCCAGCATCGCCTGGCAGTGCGGCGAGGGCGTGTGATGCACGATCAGCAAAGTGGACACATCCCGAAGCCTGCCGTCCGGCACCCGCCGACCGCAAGAAACACCCCCGGCCGGCCGTCGCGGGCCCCCGGATCAGCCGTCGCGACCGGCCCCTCGCACCGCCCGGATCACCGGGAGAGCCGCTCGACGGCGCGGGTGACACCGTCCGGAGGCCGGACCCGGCCACGCGGACCGTACGTCACGCCGCCGCGCGGATACACTGGCTCGCGTTCGCGTTCGATCAGGCTCAGGACGACCGGGACGACCGGGACGACGAGGAGGTGGGGTCGATGACCGCGCAGGAAGCCGCTCCCCGCGGCGCCCGGGGCTCTCGTGCCCCGGGCCACGGTCCTACCCTGACGAACCGCACTCCCGGAAAGGGATCCACATCCCGTCATGTCCCACATCTGGAACACGCGCGCCGAGACCGGCGCCGACGTCCCCGCCATCCGTGACATCGTCCGCGCCGCCTTCCCCACTCCGGAGGAGGCCGCGCTCGTCGACGCGCTGCGCGCCGACCCCGACGCCTGGATCGACGGACTGTCCGTCGTCGCGGTGGACGACCGCGACCGCCCCGTGGGTCACGCCCTGCTGACCCGCTGCCACATCGGGGACAGCCCGGCGCTGTGCCTGGCACCCGTCGCCGTGCGGCCCGAGCGGCAGCACAGCGGCGTCGGCTCCGCGGCCGTCCGGGCGGCGCTGACCGCGGCCGGGCGGCTGGGCGAGCGTCACGTCGTCGTCCTCGGACACCCGGACTACTACCCCCGGTTCGGCTTCACCCGGGCCTCGGCCCACGGCATCGGCGTGACCATCGACGTGCCGGACGAGGCCCTCATGGCCCTCACCCTGGACGCCGGTCACCCGCTCCCCGCCGGCACCGTCCGCTACGCGGCACCGTTCGGCATCTGACCGCCGGCTGAACCACCGCCGTGCACGACAGCGGGGCCGCCCGTCCGCATCCGGACGGGCGGCCCCGCTGCTGTCGGGTACCTCAGGCGACGGGCGCCGCCGGACCCTTGCCGGCCGGCGCGGCGGAGGCCTCACCGGCCTCCTCGGCGAGGCGCTCCATGCCGCTGGTGGTCTTCAGCGGCTTCTCCTTCAGGAAGACGACGGCGACCAGCGCGAGCAGGGCGAAGGGCGTGGCGATGAGGAACAGGTCGGCCGTGGCGACGGCGTAGGCGTGCTCGACGATGGACCGCATGGGGGCGGGGAGCGTGGTCATGTCCGGGACGCTGCCCTCGCCCGAGCCCTCACTGGTCGACGCGGTGATGCCCGCGTCCCTGAGCCCGTTGGTGATCTCGCTGGTGACCCGGTTGGCGAGGATCGCGCCGAGGACGCTGACGCCGATGGTGCCGCCCATGCTGCGGAAGAAGGACAGCACGGAGGTCGCGGCGCCCAGGTCGGCGGCGGGCACGTCGTTCTGCGCGGCCAGCACCAGGTTCTGCATCAGCATGCCGACGCCGACGCCCAGGATCGCCATGTAGAGGCTGAGCAGACCGAAGTGCGTCTTCGCGTCGATCGTGGCCAGCAGTGCGAGGCCGACGGTCATGGCGACCGCACCGGCCACCAGGTACCTCTTCCACTTGCCGGTCCGGCTGATGACCTGTCCGGCGATGGTGGACGACACCAGCAGGCCGAGGATCAGCGGCAGGCTCATCAGACCCGCGACCGTCGGTGACTTGCCCAGGGAGACCTGGAAGTACTGCGAGAGGAAGACGGTCCCGCCGAACATGGCGACACCGACCAGGAGGCTGGCGACGGTGGTCAGCGTGACCGTGCGGTTGCGGAAGATGTCGAGCGGGATGACCGGCTCGGGGGTCCGGGCCTCGACGAACACCGAGGCGGCCAGCAGCAGGACGCCACCGCCGGCGAGGGCACCGGTCTGCCAGGAGGCCCAGTCGAACTCGTTGCCCGCCAGCGACACCCAGATGAGCAGCGCGCACACACCGGCGACGATCAGGAAGGCGCCCAGCCAGTCGATCCGCACCTCACGCCGTGTGGTGGGCAGCCGCAGCGTGCGCTGGAGCAGCGCGATGGCGAGCAGCGCGAACGGTACGCCGATGAAGAAGCACCAGCGCCAGCCCAGCCAGGAGGTGTCCACCAGGACGCCGCCGATCAGCGGTCCGGCCACGGTGCCCACGGCGAAGACGGCACCGAAGATGCCGGCGTACTTGCCCAGCTGGCGGGGCGGGATGACGGAGGCCATCACGACCTGCGCGAGGGCGGTCAGGCCACCCGCGCCGATGCCCTGCACGACCCGGCTGAAGATCAGCAGTCCGACGCCGTGGGAGAAGCCGGCCAGCAGGGAGCCGATCACGAACATGGCCAGCGACAGCTGGAGCAGCAGCTTCTTGTTGAAGAGGTCCGACAGTTTGCCCCACAGGGGCACCGTCGCCGTCATCGCCAGGAGTTCCGAGGTGACGACCCAGGTGTAGGAGGACTGGCTGGCCCCCAGGTCGGCGATGATCGTGGGCAGCGCGTTGGAGACGACGGTGCCGGCCAGGATCGCGACGAACATGCCGGCCATCAGGCCGGACATGGCCTGGAGTATCTGTTTGTGGTCCATGGAGGTGGGAGGCGCGTCGTCGGGCGCCTGGACTGCGGTCACGACATCTCTTTCGGTGGTGGTCTGGTGGGTCGCGCGAGCGAGGCGCGGAGTCTACGCGTGCGGTGCCGGAAGGCCTGCGGCGAGGAGACGGAACACTTCGTGGAAGACGTCGAGGAAGGCGGCTTCCTCCTGATGGGTGGACCAGTAGTCCATGCTGGTCCGCACCGCGGCGCTCGCCACCGAGGCCAGCAGGCGCGGATAGAGGCCGGGCGCCGTACGCCCGTCCTCGTCGGACCCGCACCGGGGCCTGGACCCGGTTCCGGACGTGGGCCCGGACCCGGTTCCGGACGTGGCCCCGGCCCCGCCCCGGCCGCCGCCCGCACCGCGGAGGCGGGCCGCGATGGCGTCGGCCAGGTCCGCCTCGGCGGCGAGGTGGGCTCCGACGCTTCGCGCCAGGAGGTGCGGCGAAGCGTGCAGCACCTCGGCCTGCAGCCGCCACAGCTCGTGCTGCTGCTCCGCCTCGGCGAGTTCCGCCACCATGGCCTCGCGCAGCGCTTCCAGCGGGGGGAGTCCGGCCGGCGCGTCGAGCACGGCGCGCCGTATGCGCGCGCCCGCGTCCATGTCGATGACCACGAAGGCGTCGTCGCGTGTGTCGAAGTAGTTGAAGAAGGTCCGTACCGACACCCCCGCCGCGGCACTGATCGCCTCGACGGTGACCTTCTCCGCCCCGTGCTCGGCGGCGAGCCGCACCGCCGCCTCGGCGAGTGCGGCACGCGTGGCCCGCTTCTTCCGCTCTCGCAGGCCGCCGCCTCCCGCGGCACTCTTCTCCGACATAAGTTGCATGATATGCAAAGATGCACGTCGTGCAAAATTGGCCCGGTGGCCCGGTGGCCCGGTGGCCCGGTGGCCCGGTGGCCCAGCGGCCCGCGCGCGGTGCCCCGCCGCTCTGCTCGCCGTCACGGCGCCTCCGGCTCGGAGCCCGCCCGCGCCCTGTTCCGGCAGCGCCCCTGTCCGGGGATCCGACGTGACCCGAACGGCTGTGCCGGGTACCCGGCCGGTCCGCGCGAGGTGGTGGGATGGGCACGGGTGCCCCCGCTCCATCGGCGCCACCCGCGTCCACTCCGGCCGACGCTGTCCCGACACGGAAAGGACCCCGATGTCCGTCGACACGCAGCAGGCGCCTCCCGGGCTCACGGACGAGGAACTCGCCACCCTGGACGCCCACTGGCGGGCCGCGAACTACCTCGCCGTCGGCCAGATCTACCTCATGGCCAACCCCCTGCTCTCCGAACCGCTGCGCCCCGAGCACGTCAAGCCGCGACTGCTGGGCCACTGGGGCACCTCACCCGGCCTCAACCTCGTCCACACCCACCTCAACCGGGTGATCAAGGCCCGTGACCTCGACACCCTGTGCGTCTGGGGCCCCGGCCACGGCGGCCCCGCCGTACTGGCCAACTCGTGGCTGGAGGGCTCGTACACCGAGACCTACCCGGACATCACCCGGGACGCGGCCGGCATGGCCCGGCTGTTCAAGCAGTTCTCGTTCCCCGGCGGCGTGCCGAGCCACGTCGCCCCCGAGACGCCGGGTTCGATCCACGAGGGCGGCGAGCTCGGCTACGCGCTCGCGCACGCCTACGGCGCCGCCTTCGACCACCCCGGCCTCGTGGTCGCCTGTGTGATCGGCGACGGCGAGGCGGAGACCGGCCCGCTGGCGACGTCCTGGCACTCGAACAAGTTCCTCGACCCCGTCCACGACGGCGCCGTCCTGCCGATCCTGCACCTCAACGGCTACAAGATCGCCAACCCGACGGTGCTCGCCCGCCTCCCCGAGGCCGAACTCGACGAGCTCCTGCGCGGCTACGGCCACGACCCGCTCCACGTCACCGGCGACGAACCGGCCGCCGTCCACCGCGCCATGGCCCACGCCATGGACACCGCCCTCGACCGCATCGCCGCGATCCAGCGGGCCGCCCGCGAGCGGGGGGACACCGACCGGCCCCGCTGGCCCGTGATCGTGCTGCGCACCCCGAAGGGCTGGACCGGCCCGGCCGAGGTCGACGGCCTGCCCGTGGAGAACACCTGGCGTGCCCACCAGGTCCCGCTGTCCGCCGTACGGACCGACCCCGGCCACCTCGCGCAGCTGGAGCGGTGGCTGCGCTCCTACCGGCCCGAGGAGCTGTTCGACGACACTGGAGCTCCGCGGCCCGCCGTGCTGGCCGCCGTCCCGGAGGGGGAGCGCCGGCTGGGCGCCACGCCGTACGCCAACGGCGGACTGCTCCTGCGCGAGCTGCCCCTGCCGCCGCTGGACAAGCACGCCGTCGCCGTCGACAGGCCCGGCGCGAGCACGCACGAACCGACCCGGGTCCTCGGTGACGCACTGGCGGACGTCATGGTCGCCACCGCCGCCCGGCGCGACTTCCGCCTCGTCGGCCCCGACGAGACCGCCTCCAACCGCCTCCAGGCCGTCTACGCCGCCAGCGGCAAGGCCTGGCAGGAGCGCGTACTGCCCGTCGACGAGGACCTCGACCGGCACGGCCGCGTACTGGAGATCCTCTCCGAACACACCTGCCAGGGCTGGCTGGAGGGATACCTCCTCACCGGCCGCCACGGACTGTTCTCCTGCTACGAGGCCTTCGTCCACATCGTCGACTCGATGGTCAACCAGCACGTCAAATGGCTGCGCGTGACCCGCCGCCTGCCCTGGCGCGCCCCCATCGCCTCCCTCAACTACCTGCTGACCTCCCACGTGTGGCGCCAGGACCACAACGGCTTCTCCCACCAGGACCCCGGCTTCGTCGACCACATCCTCAACAAGAGCCCCGAGGCCGTACGGGTCTACCTGCCGCCGGACGCCAACACCCTGCTCTCCGTCGCCGACCACGCCCTGCGCAGCCGCGACTACGTCAACGTGATCGTCGCCGGCAAGCAGCCCTGCTTCGACTGGCTGTCGATGGACCAGGCGCGGGTGCACTGCGCGCGCGGCGTCGGCATCTGGGACTGGGCCGGCACCGAGGACGGCACCCGCGAACCCGACGTGGTGCTCGCCTGCGCCGGTGACGTACCCACGCAGGAGGTGCTGGCCGCCGCCCAGCTCGTCCGCCGCCACCTGCCCGGACTCGCCCTGCGCGTGGTGAACGTCGTCGACATCGCCCGGCTGCTGCCCAGCGGGGAACACCCGCACGGGCTGAGCGACTTCGAGTACGACGGCCTGTTCACCGCCGACAAGCCGGTCATCTTCGCCTACCACGGGTACCCCTGGCTGATCCACCGGCTCGCCTACCGGCGCACCGGCCACGCGCATCTGCACGTGCGCGGTTACAAGGAGATCGGGACGACCACCACCCCCTTCGACATGGTGGTCGGCAACGACATGGACCGCTACCGCCTCGTCATGGACGTCATCGACCGTGTGCCCGGCCTCGCGGTGCGCGCGGCGGCCGTACGGCAGCGGATGGAGGACGTCCGGCTGCGGCACTACGACTGGATCCGCGAGCACGGAGTGGACCTGCCCGAGGTCGCCGACTGGACGTGGGACGGCTGAGGCCCGGGCAGACGGCCTCCGGCACACCGCGCGAAGGGAGCCAACGCAGTGACCGCCACCCCCTCGACCTGGGACTACGACCACTACGACCCGGCCCAGGAGCGGCTGCGCGAGTCGCTGTGCACGCTCGGCAACGGCTACTTCGCCACCCGCGGCGCACTGCCCGAGTGCGTCGCGGACGACGTGCACTATCCGGGCACCTACGTGGCCGGCTGCTACAACCGGCTCACCTCCACCGTCGCCGGTCGAGAGGTGGAGCACGTAGAGAACGAAGACATCGTCAACCTCCCGAACTGGCTGCCCCTGCGCTTCCGGGTCGACGGAGGGGAGTGGCTGACGCCGGACACCGCCGAGGTGCTCGACCACCGGCAGACGGTGCACCTGGACTCGGGCACACTGGAGCGCCGTACCCACTACGGGCTCGGCGACGGACGTGTGCTGCGAGTGCGCCAGCTGCGCCTGGTGCACATGGCCGATCCCCATCTCGCCGCGCTGCGCACCGAGTTCACGGTCGACACCGGCACGGCGGACATCGACGTGGAGGCGGCCCTCGACGGCGACGTCAGCAACTCCGGGGTGCCGCGCTACCGGGACCTGGAGGGCCACCACCTGATCCACGTGCACACCGGAAGCGTCGACGACAGCACGGTGTGGCTGCGCTGCCGCACCCGCACCTCGGACATCCGCGTCGGCATGGCGGCCCGTACGACGGCCGACGCGCCGGTCACCCCTTCACGGGAGCACCTGCGGGTCACCCAGCGCACGACGTTGCGTGCGGCACCGGGCCGCACCGTCACCGTCGACAAGGTCGTCACCCTGCACACCTCACGCGACCCCGCGATCAGCGACCCGCTGCAGGCCGCCGTCGACCGGGTGGCCGACGCACCGGGCTTCGACGCGCTGCTGGCGAAGCACCGGACGGCCTGGGGCCAGCTGTGGCGCCGCGCCGAACTCGACGTGCCCGGCGAGGCGGGCAGCATCCTGCGCCTGCACCTGTTCCACGTGCTGCAGACCCTCTCCCCGCACACCGCCGACCTGGACGTGGGCGTACCGGCGCGCGGACTGCACGGGGAGGCCTACCGCGGCCACGTCTTCTGGGACGAACTGTTCGTCCTGCCCTTCCTCAACCTGCACTTCCCCGAGGTGTCCCGGGCCCTGCTCCACTACCGGCACCGCCGGCTGGACCGGGCCCGCGCGGCGGCCCGCGCCATCGGCAGGCAGGGCGCGCTGTACCCGTGGCAGAGCGGCAGCGACGGACGCGAGGAGACGCAGCGACTCCACCTCAACCCCCACTCGGGCCGCTGGCTGCCGGACCACTCGCACCTCCAGCGGCACGTCGGCTCGGCCGTGGCGTACAACATCTGGCAGTACTGCGAGGCGAGCGGCGACGCCGAGTTCCTGCACACCGAGGGCGCCGAGATGCTGCTCCAGATCGCGCGCTTCTGGGCGGACTCCGCCACCTGGGACGAGCGCCTGGGGCGCCACCGCATCCGGGGCGTGGTCGGTCCCGACGAGTACCACGAGGCCTACCCCGGCGCGCGGCGGCCCGGCCTCGACGACAACGCCTACACCAACGTCACCGCCGCCTGGGTCCTCACCCGCACCATGCAGGTGCTGCGCACCCTCCCCGAGGCCCGCCGGCGCGAACTCGCCGAGCGCACCGGCCTGGACGGCGGCGAACTCGAACGGTGGGAGGACGTCTCCCGGACCCTCCACGTGCCCTATCACGAAGGCGTCATCAGCCAGTTCGAGGGCTACGGCGACCTCGCCGAACTCGACTGGGAGGGGTGCCGCCGGCGCTTCGGCGACATCCGGCGGCTGGACCGTCTCCTGGAGGCCGAGGACGACAGCGTCAACAACTACAAGGCGTCCAAGCAGGCCGACGTACTGATGCTGGGCTACCTCTTCTCCCCGGCCGAACTGCGCTCACTCTTCGGCCGGCTGGGCTACGAACTGGACGACGCCACCTGGCACCGCACCGTCGACTACTACCTCGCCCGCACCAGCCACGGCTCCACCCTCAGCGGACTCGTCCACGGCTGGGTGCTGGCCCGGGCCCGTCGCGCCGAGGCGTGGACGTTCTGCCAGGAGGCGCTCAAGGGCGACGTCGCCGACCTCCAGGGCGGCACCACCGGAGAGGGCATCCACCTCGGCGCCATGGCCGGCACTCTCGACCTCGTCCAGCGCGGCCTGACCGGGCTGGAGACCCGTGAGGGGGCCCTGTGGCTGGACCCGGTGCCCCTGCCCGAGCTGTCCTCGTACGGGTTCTCCATCCGCTACCAGGGCCACTGGGGCGTACGGCTCCGGCTGGAGCACGGCCACATGGAGATCACGGTGCCGTCGTCCGACCGCCTGCCGATCGACGTCAGGCTGCCGGACCGCACGGTGCGGCTCCAGCCGGGGGACGGTTGCCGCCTGGCGCTCCAGGACTGAGGCGGGGCGGGCCGCCGGGTCACTCAGTCCCCGAGGGGATATGTCACCACGCGCGGGAAACCGTCCGGCCTGCCGTCGGTGTAGGTCAGGGTGATCCGGGTGAAGTGCTGCTCCCCGGGGTCCTTCTCCCAGGCCCGCGGCTGGTCGAGGCGCACGGTGACGGGATAGGAGTGGAACGCGCCGGCGGCGCAGTAGGGGACGCAGTCGTTGACGGCGTTGGTGCCCCGGCCCACCGCGGCGTCCGCGTCCCAGCGCACCCAGTGCAGCGCGCTCAGCCGGCTGTTGCCGTCGCCGCAGGCGAGTATGAACGCCGCGGGCCGCACGTCGGGCTGCGACGAGCAGTCGACCAGCACGGGGTCGTCCTGCGTCTGCCGGGCCGTGTCCTGCGCCGGTGGTACGGCAAAGGCCGTGCCCAGGGGTACTGCGAGCGCGGCGGCGGCACAGAGCGTGACCGCCGCCCTCATCGGGTTACTGCCCATGTCTGCTCCCGGCCGTCTCGTGGTCGCTTGTCTCCGCTCTCCGCTTCCCCGTACCCGACGGTACGACCGTGTCCGCAAACACACCACTCGTACGGAGTACGGCCCGCACCGGGAGCCCGGCCGGGCGCCGTCCGCCACCTGCCCTCGGCGTGCCCGCGGTGCCGCCGAGGGCACCACCCCCGGACCCGGCGCGGGCCGCGGCGACCCCGCGTTCCCGCACGAAACCGGTCGGAACCCTGCCCGGCCGGTTTCGTGCGATAAGGCGCCGATTGCATCCACCGGGTGGTCGTCGCGGCGGGCCGCAACCGTCGGCGCCCGCGTCGCTGTCTCTTGCCGTCGAGAACGGCGACCCATCAAGTGGAGGACCGCGGTATGCGCACCATGACTGCCCCGACTGCCGCCGACCTGACGCACTCCCACGACACCCAGGGCGACTACCTGCTCCAGCCGCCCAACCCGGCGGCGCGCGTCCCCTGCCGCGTCGACCCCGTCGACCTGCGCCGTCTGGACCTGCTCGCCGTCCTGACCGCGGCGGGCATCGCGCCCTCCGCCGGCGACCGGGCCGCCATCGAACTGCTCAGCGAGCTCCCCGGCAGCGTCCACGAGGCACTGCACCGGTGGCTGTCGCAGGCCTACGGGTTCTGCCGGTGATCCGGGTTCAGAAGGCCACGGGGTCCCGTACCAACGGACACGTCATGCAGTGTCCTCCTCCGCGCCCCCGGCCCAGTTCCGCGCCGACGATGGGTATGACCTCGATGCGGGCCTCGCGCAGCAGCGCGTTGGTCAGGGTGTTGCGGTCGTAGGTGAACACCACTCCGGGTTCCACCGCGACGGCGTTGTTGCCGCTGTCCCACTGCTGGCGTTCCGAGGCGTAGGCGTCGCCGCCTGTCTCCACGACGCGCAGTGTGGACAGCCCGAGCGCTTTGGCCACGACGTCGACGAAGGGGGTCGTGCCCTCGTCGACGATGTCGAAGCCGGGTGCCCGGTCGCCGGGGCGCAGGGAGAAGGTGTGCACCGCGTCCATGATCCGGGGGTAGAGCGTGACCACGTCGCGGTCGGCGAAGGTGAAGACCGTGTCCAGGTGCATGGCGGAGCGCAGCTTCGGCATCCCGGCGACGATGACGTGCTCGGCGGCGCCGCTGCGGAACAGCGCGGCGGCGACCTGGGTGATGGCCTGCCGCGAGGTGCGCTCGCTCATGCCCATGAGGACCACACCGTTGCCCACCGGCATGATGTCACCACCCTCGAGGGTGGCCTGCCCCCAGTCGGCTTCGGGATCGCCCCACCACACCGTCGCCCCCTTGAAGTCGGGGTGGAAGGTGTAGATCGCCTTCATCAGCAGCGTCTCGTCGTGCCGTGCGGGCCAGTACAGCGGGTTGAGGGTGAGTCCGCCGTAGAGCCAGCAGGTGGTGTCACGTGTGTACAGGGTGTTGGGCAACGGTGGCATCAAGTACTCGCGGGCGCCGGTGGATTCGCGGGCGAGCGCGAGGTGGGGGGAGCGGAAGTCCTCGGGGAGATCACTGGTGGCGAGGCCGCCGACGAGGTACTCGGCGAGTTCCCTGGGTGACAGGGTCTCCAGATAGGCGCGGGTCGCGTCGACGAGCCCGATGCCGACCTGGTTGGCGACGATCTTCCGGTCCAGAAGCCACGCCTTCGCCTCGGGGAGCGCCAGGATCTGCGTCAGCAGACCGTGCAGCTCCACCACCTCCACCCCGCGCCGGCGCAGTTCGCCTACGAAGGCGGCGTGGTCCCGCTGGGCGTTCTCCACCCACATCACGTCGTCGAAGAGCAGGTCGTCGGAGTTGGTGGGCGTGAGCCGCCGGTGCGCGAGGCCGGGGGAACACACCAGGACCTTGCGCAGTCTGCCGACCTCGGAGTGGACGCCGAGCACGGGCTTCACGGTGCTGTCGTTGCTGGTCACACGGCCTCCCGGAAGGATGCGGGACGAGGAGGGGGAAACGAGGGCGCCGCTCACAGGCCGATCCAGCCGGCCGCCAGGGCCACGATGCCGAGGACCGCCCCGTCGAGGTCGGGTCTGCGCACGGCGAGGGACTGGAAGACGAAGGCCGGCATCAGCATGCCCGTGCCCGCGACGGCCCAGGCGATGAGCGTCCCCGCCACGCCGGTCTTGGCGGCGGAACGTCCCGGGAGCGAGAACCCCCCGGCGCCCACCGTCGACCCGACGACCATGGCCGTCAGGGTGAAAAGCGGCAGCTTGGCGGCCGGCGGGGACTCCCCGCCGGTGTCGGACGTAACGGCCTTGGACATGCGTGCCTCTGGGTCGCCGAGCGATCTGCGACCACTGTGCATCAGGCGGCGGCTTCGGGCATCCTGTCCCGGCGCGGCGCTCACCGCCCGGTGCGCAGGTCGGTGCCGCGCCGGGCGAGGGTGAGGACGCCCATGACGATCAGCGCGACGCCGAGCACCTGCGGCACCACCCACCAGCCGCCCCGTACCTCCTCGCGGTACAGGACCATGCCGAGCAGGAGGCTCACCGTCACGTCACTCAAGGTGAGGGCGGGCTGGGAGGCGACGAGGGGTCCGCCCTGCATGGCGTGCTCCAGCAGGAGCACGGCGCCCACGCCGACCGCGGCGAACGCGTACGTCTGCCAGGCGGTGAGGAGGCCGACCACGCCGTACCTGTCCAGGTCCCGCATGGCGTCCTTCATCAGACCGGCGGTCAGGGCGTAGCACACCGCGCTGGCCGCGCCGAGACAACCGGCGCGTGCCTTGCCGACGGGGCGGCGCAGGCCGGCGGCGGCCAGCAGCACGGCCGCTCCGCCGCCGGCCGCCAGCGTGAGCACCCAGCGCTCCAGGGGCACGTCGGCCGTGCCGCCGCCCGGCGCGGCCGAGGACAGCGCCACACCGAGTCCGACGACCACCCCGCCCAGGGCGAGCCACACGGCGCGGGGCAGGCGCCGGCCGGTCATCAGCGAGGCCAGCAGCAGGGCCATCGGAAGCTCCAGCACGAACAAGGGCTGTACGAGTGACAGCTGTCCCGTCGCCAGGGCCACCGCCTGGCACACCCCGGCGACGACGACGACCAGCAGGCTGCCGATCCAGACCGGCTGCCGCAACAGGTCGACGACGAGCCCCGGGCGGAAGCCCTGGGACTGCGGCACGCTCAACGCGGCACGTCGCTGGAGCACGGTGGCCAGCGCGTTGCTGAACGCGGCGAGGAGTGCGCAGAGCACCGGCAGCACAACACCCATCCACCGATCCTCACCCGGTTCCGCCCGGCGCGCGCGCCGCACACCACGGAGGGTGCCGGGCACGCGCCTCGGCCCCTTCGGCCGGCCGGGGCGGGCAGCGGCGGGTGCCGTCGTCGTCAGCTGTCGCTCTGCGCGGCGGGCGTCTTCGTCTCGGTGTCCTGCTTCGGCTCCGGTGCTGCGGAGGCGGTGTAGTAGACCGAGCTGCCCTGCTTGGTGCGCTGGGCCTGGTTCTTGGCGACGAGCCCCTCGAGTGTGGTGCGCACGACCGTGGGCTTGATGGCGCGCCCGGAGTGGGCCTCGCCGAGCGCCGTGGCGACCTCGGCGGCGGAGCGCGGCTCGCTCTGTCCCGCGAGGTGGTTGCGGACGAGCTCGACCAGCGTGGGCTGGGCGGCCCGCTTCGCCGTCGAGGAGGCGGCAGAGGAGGCGGCAGCGGCCGAGGACGCCTTGGCTGTCGACGACTTCCTCGCCGCCGGCTTCCTGGTGGCCTTCGCGGCCGACTTGGCGGCCGGCTTCGCGGCCGGCTTGGCGACGGACTTCGGGGCGGGCTTCGCACCCGGCTTCGTGGCCGCGGCGCGCTTGGCCGCGGGGGCGGCCTTCTTGCCTCGCGTCTGCTTGGCGGTGGCCGACTCCGTGGCCGCACCCTCACGGGGAGCGGGCACGGTGGGCTCGGCCTTGGCGTCTGCCTCGGCCTTGGCGTCGGGCTCCGGCGTGCTCGTCGGACGGTCCGGCGCCGAGGTGATGCCGAGCGCCTGCTGCATGTTCACCAGCAGGGCGTGGTCGTGCTGCAACGCGGTCAGCTGCTGCTGCAGAGCGGTGATCTCCGCGCTGACGCGTTCCTGCTCCTTGACGTTGCGCTCCAGGTCGTCGGTCACCTGGACGCTGTACTGCGATGCCAGTTCGGTGGCGGCCTGCATCGTGCTCTCGGACATGGTGTGACTCTTCTCGATTCGCGGGCCGTGAAGGCACGGGAGGAACGGCGGGACATGGTCTGTTCGCCTGTTGGCTGCCGGGCCGGTATACCACGTCGGGCCGCCACCGTGGTATGTGCCGCCCGTTCAGCAGGACTTCGGTGACCCTCCCGAGTAGGTCCCGCCGCCCCTTCCTCGTGCGGGTGTTCGGAGCACGGGCCCCCGGTGCTCACTCGCCCTCGGGCACCTCGATGACCCGCCCGTCCTTGTCGACGGTGTGGGTCTCCCAGTAGGTGTCCCACTTGTCACCGACGTGCTCGGGGACCTTCCCCTCCGGGTAACGGGTGTAACCCTCGGGCGGCTCCTCGCCGTTGGGCGCGCACGCTGATCCGGTGCTGCCGATGGCCAGGACCGGGTACTCACCGCCGCCGCAGATCGCGTCCTCCGTGGCACAGCCGGTCAGTACGGCGGCGGCGACCGCGCAGGCCAGGACCGGACCTCGGACGTACCGCGTCACACGGTTGACGTTCGGGGAAGACGGTCGGTGAATTCGGCTGGTGGTGCGCACGGTTGACTCCTCTGGATGACGTGTGAGGCAAGCCTCCCCCGCCGGGGGAGGGTCTTCATGAGTACGCGTACTCAGAGGGACCGGGCCGGGCTACCTGGGGCGGGGAGCCGAACGGTCCACCTCGCGCGCGGCCGAACGCGCCTGCCGCTCGGCCCGGGCCAGCGCCGTCGCGACCGCCCGACCGGCTTCCTCAGCCTCCCGCCGCTCCCGCTCGACCCGGTCGAGCCGCTCACGTGCCTGCCGCAGCCGCTGCTCGGCGGCGGACACCTCTTCCCGTGCCCGGTCGTGTTCCTCGTTCACCCGCCGCAGTGACGCCTCGGCGTCGGCCTGTTCCGCCCGTCTGTCACTCAGCTGCCGCGATGCCTCCCGCGCCATCTGCTCGGCCCGGGCGAGCTCCTCCTGCCGCCTGCGGCGTCGCTCGGCGAGCTCGTCCTTCGCCCGGGCCCCGGCCGAGGGGCCGGGGAAGGCCGGCCGGGGTGACCGCTCGCGCGGCGCGGATCCGGCCGGGGCGGTGCCCGGGGGGAACTCCGACGGCGGGGTGAGTGACCCCGTCAGACGTCCGTCCGCCCACTGGCCGGCCGCGTCCGGGTCCGCGAGGACCGCGCGCAGGGTCGACTCGACCTCCCGCTGCGCCGCTTCCGACAGGGGGTGCCCGGCCTCGCGGGCGAGCCGGGCGGCCTGACGGGACAGGGCGGAGACGATGCGCCGGCGCTGTGCGGAGAGCTCCTTGAGACCGGCGGCGTCCAGGGTGCGGTGTGCCTCGCGCAGCGCCTGGCCCAGCTCCAGGAAGCGCCGGCTCTCCTCCGGCAGGGAGCGCGTGAGCAGGTTGGCCGCCCAGGCGGCGAGGGTCGGCCGGCGCGCGGCGTGGATACGGCGGGCGTCGTCCTTGCGGCCGGCCGTTCTGGCGGCCGCGGCGTGTTCCTCACGGCGGGGGACGAAGTCGTCCGGCGGCGCGGTGTAGAGCTCGTCGAGGACCGACTCGACCGGTTCCGTGCGCGGATCGCCGGTCTCCTGACGGTGCCCGCCCTTGCGCTGCATGGTCCTCCGCCTCCGCCTCGACGACTGCGCCCGCTCCGGCCGCCCCGCTCCCGCCCTGGGGCGTGAGGTGGCCGCCGGGTGTCACGGGCCGGCACGGCGAGGCCGGCGGTGAGAGGAGTCCCCCCGTCGCCCGCGTTCATGCCTCCTGCGAGCTGAACGTGCGCCGGTAGGCGTGCGGGCTGACGCCGGTGGTGCGTTTGAACCGGTCACGGAAGGCGGTGGGCGAGCCGAAGCCGACCTGGGAGGCGATGCGTTCCACGGTGTGCTGTGTGGTCTCCAGCAGGTGCTGCGCCTGACGGATGCGGGCCCGGTGGAGCCACTGGAGCGGGGTGGTGCCGGTCTGTTCCCGGAAGCGGCGTATCAGCGTCCGGGTGCTCATCCCGGCGTGTGCGGCGATGTCGGCGAGGGCGAGGTCGCGGGCCAGGTTCTCCCGCAGCCAGGTGAGCAGGGGTTCGAGGGCGGAGCCCCGGGGAGTGGGCGTGTAGTCGTGGACGATGAACTGGGCCTGCCCGCCTTCGCGTTCGAGCGGCATGACCGACAGCCGGGCGGCATGGGCGGCGACCGCCGAGCCGTAGTCGCGGCGGATCATGTGCAGGCACAGGTCCAGCCCCGCGGCGGCGCCGGCCGAGGTGAGGATCTGGCCGTTGTCCACGTACAGGACGTCCGGGTCGACCTCGACGTCCGGGTGGGCGCCGGCCAGGACATCGGCGGCGAGCCAGTGCGTGGTGGCCCGCAGGCCGTCGAGCAGCCCGGTGGAGGCCAGGGGGAAGGTGCCCGAGCAGATGGACGCGATCCGTGTGCCGTTCGCGGCGGCCGCGCGCAGCGCCTCGTGCACGGCGGGGGACAGCGGGTCCGCGGGGGTGGCCGTACCGGGCACGATGATCGTGTCCGCGTCCCTCAGCCCGTCCAGCCCCCAGGGCGCGCGCAGCGTGAACGAGCCCGTGTCGATCTCGGGTCGCTCGGCGCACACCCGGATCTGGTAGCCGGGTCGTCCGTCGGGGAGCCGGGTGCGGGTGAAGACCTCGATCGGGGTGGACAGGTCGAACGGGATCACCCGGTCCAGCGCGAGAACGGCGACGGTGTGCATGGCCAGAAGGTACCTCTCCGCCGGGCCGCGACCGCGGTCCTGGTCGCCGGGAGACCGTTGCCACCTCGGTCCGGAGCGCTGTCGGCGGGCCGTGGCGCCATCCCGTCGGAAGCTGTCACGAACGCCACTGGGGGGACGCGTGGTCGGCGCCGGTAGCGTCGCGACCGCCCCCGGCGCGGACGGGACTCCCCGCGGGGAAGGAACCCCGAGGTCACCGGCGGGCGAGCGCAGAACCGCCGTGGCGTGGGGTGACCGCCGTCCGGCCTCGTGCGGCGGAGGACACGGCGGCGGGGGAGCCCCCGTCGTCCTCCGTCGTCTGCGTCGCTTCATGCGATCACCTTGTCGACGAACGCGGCGAGGTTCGCCACGGTCCGCCGGATCTTCTCCTCCAGCGTGATCGTTTCGTGCAGTCGCGCCCCGGCGCCCGCGTCCCGCCTGCCCCGCACGTACAGCGAGCAGGCCAGGTCGCTGCATAGGTAGGCGCCCACCGAGTTGCCCTGCTGCCCGGCCTTGCCGGCCTTCGGGGCGACCATCAGGCTGACGCCGCCGGAATGGGTGGTCAGGCACATCGAGCACATGCTGCGGCGCGTCTGCCAGGAGGCGGCACCGGAGACGCGCAGCGCGAGTGCCGTCGGACGGCCGTCGAGCTCGGTCACGAGGTAGGCGCGGTCCGGGGCCTGCGGGTCCCGCCACCCGAAGTAGTCCAGGTCGTCCCAGGGGCGGTCGGCCAGATCGTGCGGCACGGACAGGCGCTTGGCCGTGCCCTTGGTGCAGTTCACGAAGGCGGCACGGATCTCTTTGTCGGTCAGCGGCTTCATACGACGCAGGCTAATTTGCCTAAAGGTTTTAGGCAAATGCATAATCATCTCAGGCGAATGGGAGGATGATGATGGTGCGTGTGGGACTGACCACGGAACGCCTCGTCCGGGCGGGCGCGGAACTGGCCGACGAGGTCGGCTTCGACCAGGTGACGGTCTCGGCCCTGGCCAGACGCTTCGACGTCAAGGTCGCGAGCCTGTACTCGCACGTGCGCAACTCCCAGGACCTCAGGACCCGGATCGCCCTGCTGGCCCTCGCCGAGCTCGCCGACCGGGCCGCCGCGGCACTGGCCGGCCGGGCCGGCAAGGACGCCCTCGCCGCCTTCGCGGACGTCTACCGCGACTACGCGAGGGAACACCCCGGCCGCTACGCCGCCGCCCAGTTGCGGCTCGACCCGGAGACGGCGGCGGCCAGCGCGGGCGTACGCCACGCACAGATGACCCGGGCCGTCCTGCGCGGCTACGACCTGACCGAGCCCGACCAGACCCACGCCGTCCGGCTGCTGGGCAGCGTCTTCCACGGCTACGTCAGCCTGGAGATGGGCGGCGGCTTCAGCCACAGCGCCCCCGACACCCAGGAGACCTGGACGCGGATCGTGGACGCCCTCGACGCCCTGCTGCGCAACTGGCCCGCCCGGTGACGCCGCCGCCGTGAGCCCCGCCCCGAACCCCCGCACCGCACCAGCCGGAGACGACATGCCCACCACCCACGACTGGATCACCACGCCGATCACCCGGGACCTCCTCCGGGGCGCGCTCGACCTGGAGCGCACCGAGCACGGCGTGCTGCCGCACCGGCTGCCCGCCCGGGCCCGCGCCCAGAACACCGACGGACAGCTGGCCATGGCCGAGTCCCAGCCCTCCGGCGTACGCCTGGCCGTCCGCACCCGGGCCACCGCCCTCGAGCTGGACACCCTGCCCACCAAGCGGGTCTACGTCGGCACGCCGCCACGCCCGGACGGCGTGTACGACCTGCTCGTCGACGGCCGGCCGGCGGGCCGGGGCAGCGTCGCGGGCGGCAGGACCCTGACCATCGACATGGCCGCCGGCACGGCGGCCGTCGAACCCGGGCCGGTCGGCACCCTCCGCTTCGACGGTCTGCCCGAGGGCACCAAGGACATCGAGGTCTGGCTGCCGCACGACGAGACCACCGAGCTCGTCGCCCTGCGCACCGACGCCCCCGTCGAACCGTCCCCGGATCCGGGCCGCAGGATCTGGCTGCACCACGGCAGCTCGATCAGTCACGGATCCGGCGCCGCGAGCCCCACCACCACCTGGCCCGCGCTCGCCGCTTCCCTCGGCGGTGTCGAACTCGTCAACCTCGGCCTGGGCGGCAGCGCCCTGCTCGACCCGTTCACCGCGCGGACCCTGCGCGACACCCCCGCCGACCTGATCAGCCTCAAGATCGGCATCAACGTCGTCAACCAGGACGTGATGCGCCTGCGCGCCTTCACCCCCGCGGTGCACGGCTTCCTCGACACCATCCGCGAAGGCCACCCCACCACGCCGCTGCTGGTCGTCTCGCCCATCCTGTGCCCCATCCACGAGGACACGCCCGGACCGAGCGCGCCCGACTTCACGCGTCTCGCCGAGGGGCGGCTGCGCTTCCGGGCCACGGGCGACCCGGCGGAACGCGCGAGCGGGAAACTGACCCTGCACGTCATCCGGGACGAGCTGGCCAGGATCGTCGCGCAGCGGGCGGCGGACGACCCCCACCTGTACCACCTGGACGGGCGCGACCTCTACGGGGAGGCCGACTTCGCCGAACTCCCCCTGCCCGATGGCCTCCACCCGGACGCGGCCACCCACCGCCGCATGGGCGAACGCTTCGCCCAGCTGGTGTTCACCGGCAAGGGCGCCTTCACGGGCTGACACCGACGGACGTCAGGGCGGGGCCCCCAAGAGCGCCGCCGTGCCGGGGCGCGTACTGCCGAACTCCGGTACGCCGTGGTCGCCCCGGACGGTGCCCCCCCGCGACCTGGGCGAGGAGCTGCCCGCCGAGACGGATCCCGGAGACGGGGGTGCTCCGCTCCAGTGCCCCGGCGACCAGCGCCCGGGTGGGCGCGAGCCAGGGGGCGCGGACATCGTCGTCGGGCAGGCAGCCACCGCCGAGCACCGTGACGCCCTCGTGCTCCGTACGCCGGGGGAGCGGTGCGCCGGCGTAGGCGTGCCCCACCTCCAGTGACAGCCCGTACCAGACCAGTCAGTCACCGAACCGGCCGGCCCGCCCCCCGGATGGTTCAGCACCGCCGGCAGCCGCGACATCCGCCCACCCCCAGCTTCGCACCGTCACCCGTCGGACAACGGCCCGGCGCTCACGAAGCGGCGGGCCGCAGCCCCGCGGCCCGTCACAGACTCGCGGCGCGATGCGTCGGTTCGCCGTCGACGACCGTCAACAGGACCGGCACATCGGCCAGTTCGGTGGCCGGTACGGTCAGCGGGTCGGCGGCGAGAACCGTCAGGTCGGCCCGGTGGCCGACGGCGATCCGGCCGGCCTCGTGCTCCTCGCCCGCCACGTACGCCGCGTTGACGGTCACGCCGCGCAGGGCCTCCAGCGCCGTCAGCGCCTGCTCCGGGCCGTGCGGGGGCAGGCTCAGGTCCCGGCTCGGCCGGCGGTGCCGGGCGCCCGCCATCACGCCCAGCGGCGGGTAGGGGGCGATGGGCCAGTCGGAGCCCAGGACCACGACGGCGCCCGAGTCGTTCAGGTCGCGGCAGCGCCAGGCCCGTGAGGCACGCGGCTCGCCCAGGCGGCGGGACCAGTTGTCGGTGTGGTCGGCCCGGGTGAAGTCGCAGCAGTGGGTGGGCTGCATCGACGCGGCGACACCCAGTTCGGCGAACCGGCGCAAGGTGTCGTCCGGGACGGTCTCGATGTGCTCGATCCGGTGCCGTACCGTGCGATCGCTGCCCGCCTGGGCCTTCTCGACGGCGTCGAGGGCGTGGCGTACGGCCGCGTCGCCGATCGCGTGCGTGGCCGTGGGCACGCCGGCCCGGTGCAGCTCGCCGACGATCCGGGTGTACTCCTGCGGGTCCGGCCAGAAGGCGTGCCGGGACTCACCGTGGCAGTCCGGCTGCTCCAGCCACGCGGTGCCGTTGTCGACGGTGCCGTCCATGAAGATCTTGACGCCGGCGGTCCGCCAGAGCCGACCGCCCTTGCCCTGCTGCTCGATGAGCGCGCGCACGCCCTCGGCGTCGGTGCCGGGCTGGCACCAGGGCGCGACCCGCAGCCGCAGCGGCAGCCGCGCCGCCTCGTCCAGTTCGGCGTAGAAGGCGAGGCTGTCGCCGTTCGCGTCCATGACATGGCCACCGGTCAGGCCGGTGGCGGCCATGGCGCGCAGGGCCGCGGCGAGCCGATCGCGGCGCTCCTCGCGCGTGGGCTGCGGAGCGACCCGCTCCACCAGCTCGCAGGCGGCGTCCTCGAGCAGCAGACCGGTAGGCCTGCCGTCCGCGTCGCACACCACCTCGGCCGTGGCCTGCTCGAAGGTGCGCGGCCCGTCCACCCCGGCGAGCTCCAGCGCACGCCGGCTGGCCAGCATGGAGTGCGCGTCGAAGAGCAGTAGCAGCGCGGGCACACCGTCGAGCACGGCTTCGAAGGGCGCCGACTCGACCGCGCCGCCGGCGAAGACATTGGGGTCCAGGCCCCAGCCGTGCAGCCACGCGCCGGGGGAGAGGTCCCGCACCGCGCGGGCCAGCGCCGCCCGCACCTCGTCGACGTCGGTGCAGCGGGACAGGTCGAGCCCGTGGGTCAGCTCGGCGCCCGAGACGGGGTGGAAGTGCCCGTCGACCAGACCTGGTGTCACCACCGCGCCCTTGAGGTCGACCACCGTGGTCGAGGCGTCCGCGAGCGCGCGGATCTCCCGGTCGTCCCCGAGGGCGGCGATCCTCCCGTCGACCGCTGCCAGCGCGGTCTGCGGCAGGAAAGCGCCGGTGACCGGGTCGAGCAGCCGGGCCGAGATCAGGATGAGAGAGGTGCGCACAGTCGCTCCTTGAGGGCGGTTCAGGGTGGTTCGGTCGGGGCGGCGGTCTTCGGGGTGCCCGCGGGCGGACGGCGGTCGCGTCCCCCGGTGGCGACGGGCTCCCGCCGGACCCCGGGCGGGCCGTCGCCGGTCCCGGCGCTGTCGACGAGGGCGCCGGGAGTGCCGGGGAAGACCGGTGTCCGGAGGGCCGCCGGCAGTGGACCCCGGTGCGCGGTCCGCCCCGCCCTCCAGCCGGAGCCGCCGGAGGGCGATGCCCTCCGGTCCGCCGACCGGTGCCACTCGGAAGGTTGCTGCGATGCTGTCCGCAACGATATCCGCACGTGCGGCCGACCGGATGTGCGGATTCGCTTGTGCGTGGCACTCGGCGGCATGAGATCAATGCTATTGAGTGTGCAACCAATTAGCAAACGCGTAGGCCGCCGGCACCACTTGTGGGGGAGCCTTCCCCGCCGCTCTGCGCGGCCCTGGCGCACGTCGAAAAAGACAGGCGCCGACCGGGCTGCGGGAGGTACGGTCCCCGCATGCCCGATGAGGACGGTTACTTCGGAGAAGGCGTCGCCGCGCGGTACGACGAGTCGACGGCGGACATGTTCACACCCGAGGCGGTGCAACCGGCGGTCGACCTGCTGGCCGGACTGGCGGGCCGGGGAAGAGCGCTCGAGTTCGGCGTCGGCACCGGCCGGATCGCGCTGCCGCTGGCGGCCCGCGGAGTCCCGGTGCACGGCATCGACATGTCCCGGGCCATGACCTCCCGGCTGAGCGCCAAACCGGGCGGCGACGCCATCGGGGTGACCATCGGCGACTTCGCGACGACCAGGGTGCCGGGCACGTTCACGCTCGCCTACCTCGTCTTCAACACCATCAACAACCTGACCACCCAGGACGCCCAGGTCGACTGCTTCCGCAACGCCGCCGCGCACCTGGAGCCCGGGGGCTGCTTCGTCGTCGAGGTGGGCGTCCCGGAGCTGCGCCGTCTGCCCCCGGGGCAGAACGCCGTACCCTTCCGCATCGGCCCCACCGGGTGGGCGTTCGACACCTACGACACCGTCACCCAGGCGATGAGCTCCCACTACGTCACCGTCGTCGACGGACGGGCCGAGTACGAGTCCTGCCCGTTCCGCTACGTCTGGCCCGCCGAACTCGACCTGATGGCCCGGCTCGCCGGACTGCGGCTGCGCGACCGGTGGGAGGGGTGGACCCGGGAGCCGTTCACCCACGAGAGCCGCGGCCATGTGTCGGTCTGGGAGAAACCGGTCGGCTGACGGCGACGTCAGCGCCGCGCCATGTACAGGTGCAGGGCCTTGTGCAGCACCCTGTTGAGCGGGCGGTCCCACTCGCCGAGGTACTCGACCGCCTGGCCGCCCGCGCCGACCTTGAACCGGAGCAGTCCCAGCAGGTGGTCGTCCTCGTCCAGCGTGTCGGTGATGCCGCGGAGGTCGTAGACGGCCGCGCCGAGTTCGTGGGCGTCGCACATCATCCGCCACTGCAGGGCGTTGTTGGGCTGCACCTCGCGCCGACGGCTGGTGGAGGCGCCGTAGGAGTACCACACGTGTGTGCCGACGGTCAGCATCGTGGCCGCGGCGAGCACCTCGCCGTCGTGATGGGCGAGATACAGACGCATGCGGTCCGGGTCCTCGGCCGTCAGCGCGCTCCACATGCGCTGGAAGTAGGCCAGTGGCCGCGGCACGAATCCGTCCCGTTCGGCGGTCTCGAGGTAGAGCTCGTGGAAGGCCGGCAGGTCCTCGGCCCCGCCCCGGACGACCTTCACGCCCGCCTTCTCGGCCTTCTTGATGTTGCGGCGCCACTGCTGGTTGAAGCCGCTCTGGACGTCCTCCAGCGACCGCCCGGCGAGCGGGACCTGACACACGTAGCGCGGCTGGCCGGTGGCGAAGCCGTCCTCGCCTTCGGACCCGGTCGGCCGCCAGCCCATTCGGCGCAGCCGCTCGGCGAGGCCGTCCGCCCCGGGCTCGCGCACCGTGGGCTCCACGTCCCCCAGCCGCCGGGCCGCCGGGTCGGCGATCGCCGCCTTGACCGCCTCGGCACTCCAGCGCCGCGTCACCACGGGCGGCCCCATCCTCACCGAGAAGGCACCCCGCTCCTTCAGGTACGCGAGCATCGGCTCCAGCCACCGCTCCAGATCCGCCGCGCCCCAGTCGATGACGGGGCCCTCGGGCAGATAGGCCAGGGTCCGCCTCAGCTTCGGCAACGGCCGCAGCAGCACCAGCCCCGCCCCTACGAGTGCGCCGTCCTCGTCGAACCAGCCCAGGCTCTCGGCCCGCCAGTCCGGCTTCACGTCGCCCCACGAGGGGGTCTGCAGGTGACTCACGGAAGGCCGGGCCGCGACGAAGCGGAGGTGTTCCGCACGGGTGATCGCCTTCAGGTGACAGCTCATGGGCGGTGCCCCTCTTGTTCGACTGTTCGACGTCGCTCGATGGGCGGCACGGCCGAGCGCGGCTGCCGTCCCGCACCTCACAGGGAATACCGGCGGCGGCCGATTCGCGCGCTGTGACCCCGCCCTTGCCCCGTGTGCTCCGTCCGGCGCGCGGGGCCGCCCGAGGAGTGCGAGCGTGGACGCCACGGGCGGTTCGGGCAGGACGGACGGAGCGGACGGCCATGGCACGGGCGATCTGGACAGGTGTGATCACGTTCGGTCTGGTCTCGGTGCCCGTGGGGCTGTTCACCGCGACGGAGGACCACACCGTCCACTTCCACCAGCTGCAGCGCGGCACCTCGGACCGGATCCGCAACCGGCGGGTCAACGAACGCACCGGCAAGGAAGTCGGCCCCGACGACATCGTCAAGGGATTCGAGGTGGGCGAGGGCGAGTACGTCGTCGTCGAGCCCGAGGAACTGGAGGAGATCGCGCCGGGCCGCTCCCGCACCCTGGAGATCACCGACTTCGTCGACCTGGACCGGATCGCCCCCGTCTACTTCGGCCGCTCCTACTACGTCGCCCCGCGCGGCAAGGAGTACCTCAAGGTCTACGAGTTGCTGCGCACCGCCCTCGCCGAGACGGACAAGGCCGGCGTCGCCACGTTCGTCATGCGCAACAGGCAGTACCTGACCGCCTTGCGCGCCGAGGACAGGGTCCTGGTGCTCCAGACCCTGCACTGGGCCGACGAGGTCCGCGACCCGGTCCGGGAGCTGCCCGGACTGCCCTCGGAACGGGCGGGCCACGGCAAGGAGCTCGACATGGCGCTGCGTCTCGTCGACGCGCTCAGCGGCCCCTGGGAGCCCGACCGCTATCGCGACACCTACCAGGAGAAGGTCCGGGAACTGGTGCGGGCCAAGGCCGAGGGCGAGCAGGTGGCCCCGGCGCAGGAGGCGCCCCCGGCCACCAACGTGGTCGACCTGATGGACGTGCTGCGGAGCAGCCTGGACCGGGCGAAGGGAACCGGGGGCCGGCCGTCACCCGCGAAGGCGGGGAGCGCCAGGGGCAAGCAGTCCTCCGCGCCACGCAGGAAGGCCGCCGCCACGTCCCGCAAGGCGCCGCCGAAGCGGTCGGAACTGCGGGAGCTGAGCAAGGCGGAACTCTACGAGCGGGCCACCGAGCAGGACATCGCCAGACGGTCGAGGATGAGTCGCGACCAGCTCATCGACGCCCTCACCGGAGCCCGCGACCGCCGCAGGAAGAAGACCGCCGCCTGAGAACACGGAACCGCCGCCTGAGAGCACGGAACCGCCGCCTGAGAGCACGGAGGCGAGCCGCTCGTCACCCGGCGGTGACCGCGTCGGCCGCACACCGCGAACGGACCCCCTGCCCCGCACGGCGGCCCGAGGGGCGCGGGCGTGCGCCGGGTGGCCGGTCCGGCTGCCCCGGCCGGTGCGGGCGGCGGAGCCGGCGGTCACGCAGCGGCGGCGCCTCACGCGCTGTGGTGTGCCGCCGCAGACCTCCTCGGTCGCGTACGGCGAGCGCGGAACAGGGCCGGGCCGCGACTCAGTGGGTGGCGAGCATGCCTTCCCGCAGGCGGGCCAGCAGGCGCGAGATCAGCCGGGACACGTGCATCTGGGAGACACCGAGGCGCTCGCCGATGTCCTTCTGGGTGAGTTCCTCGACGAACCGCCAGTGGATGATCTGCCGGTCACGGTCGTCGAGTTCGGCGATCATCGGGGCGAGCGCGTGGAAGTCGTCCACGAGCGCGAGGGCCGCGTCGTCGGCGCCGATGAAGTCCGCCAGGGCCGACTCGCCGTCCTCGCTGCCGTTGATGGTGGCGTCCAGCGAGGCGGAGTTGTAGCCGTTGGCCGCCAGGCGGGCCTCCACGACCTCGTCCTCCGGGAGGCTCATCAGCTCGGACAGTTCCTTGGTGGTGGGGTTGCGGCCCAGACGGCTGCGCAGCTCCTCGGTGGCCCGGGCCAGCTGGACACGGGCCTCCTGCAGACGACGGGGCACGTGCACGGCCCACGAGGTGTCACGGAAGAACCGCTTGATCTCACCGACGATGTACGGCACGGCGAACGAGGTGAACTCGACCTCGCGGGTCAGCTCGAAGCGGTCGATGGCCTTGATCAGGCCGATCATCCCGACCTGGACGATGTCCTCCATCTCCTCCGGGCCCCGGCTGCGGAAACGGCCGGCCGCGAAGCGGACGAGGGACATGTTCATCTCGATGAGGGTGTTGCGCGCGTCCTGGTACTCGGCGGTGCCTTCCTCCAGCACGGTCAGCCGCTCGAAGAACAGCTTCGACAACTCCCGCGCGTCCTTGGGCGCCACCTTGGAGGGGTCCGTGATCTCCGGGATGCCGGTGACCCGCTCGGTAGCCTGCACGGTCGTCGTCGCCATGATGTGCCCTCCCTGTCGATCGCCCCCGTCGTCCGGCCGCCTGTCGGCCGGACGACAACCGCCTACCCCGACCCAGGCACCGCATGCATGGCTTGTCCCGGTCCGGTGGTCAGCGGGGTCCTGACGCCGGGTCAGAGGCGGAGGTGGAGGCGGACGCCGGTGCCGGCGTCGGTCGTGTGCACCCTCACCAGGTCGGCCACGTGATGGACGAGCAGCAGGCCGCGTCCGCCGATCTGACCAGGCTCGGGGGGCCGGCGGCCGGCCAGGGGGTCGCTGAGCCGGCCGGTGTCGCGGACCTCGCACACCACCTGCCCCGCCTCGGCCCATATCGCCAGCGTCCCGTGACCGCCGCCGTGGACCACGCTGTTGGTGGTCAGCTCCGCCACCGCCAGTTCCAGGTCCTGCAACCGTCGTTCGGTCAGGCCGAGCGAGGCGGCCCGGCCCACCGCGAAGCGGCGCACATCCGGCAGCTCGGCGGCACCGAAGGGGAGGACCTCGGCGTCCGGCGCGGGGCGCAGCGGCTCGTTGTAGCGGTCGACGACGGCGGGCCAGTCGTAGGTGTCGCTGGCCCGCTCACGGCCTCGGGCGATGACCGTCGGATGGGTGACCAGAGCGTCGGCCAGGACGCCAGCGTCCAGCCGGGCCTCGTCGTACGGGCACAGGATCGTCACGGAGCGGCCCGCGAAGGCCGCGTTTATCAACGCCTCGTGCTGGGCGCACGCCGGGTACTCCGCCGCACTGCGCCCGGCCCAGATCGGCTCGCCGATGATGCGCACCCGTTCCCGCGCGTGCGCGTCGGCGAACGCCCTGAGGACGCCGGGAATGATCCGCCCCGGATTGCGCCCCGCCTCGGCCATGTCCAGGAAGAGGACGTCCTGCGCGTCCGCCGCCAGCCCCGTCCTGATCAGCTCGAGATTGGGGGCGGGGACGGCCACCGCGACCGGCTCACCCGCGGCCAGGCCCTCCCGTACGAACGTCACCGTCTGCTCGGTGTACTCCTGCTCCGAGCCGTAGAACAGCGCCGGATGGGCGAAGGCGCCGTCGGTGGTCACCGTGCTCATCGGGGCGTCACCTCGATCCGGTGCAGGGTCGGCCAGAACAGCTCCAGCACCCGGGGCAGCTGCGGCGGCGGCTGTTCCACCACGACCCGCCCCCCGGACAGGTTCAGGGCCGTGACGGCGAGCGCCGCCACACCGGCCACGTCGACGAACCGCACGCCGGACAGTTCCACGTAGGACACGTCCGTGTGCCGCCGGGACAGCTCGGTGAGAGCGCCCTCCCAGGACTCGCGGGTGGTCACGCCGATCTCTCCGCTGGCACGGATACCGGGACGACCGGACAGCGGGCCCACCTCCAGGACGGCCCCGCCCCACAGCCGGCCCGGGCCGTCCCCGTGGCCTGTGGCATCCACACTCGGTCTCCTTCGGGAATCCGCCGGACATCCGTACCACGGCCCGGCGCCGGGCCGCTTCTTCCGGTCAGGCAGCCTATCCCGGCGCCCGGCTCCGGACGCCCTGCGGAGCCGATCCGTGGGCCGGTGCGGGGACAAACCGTGCGATGCGGGCGTGAAGCGGGGAACACGACAGAAGAGCGCGTCCTGTGAGGCGCGTCCTCGGAAGGGAGGACCGGGCATGTTTGAAGCCGACAACATCCGTGACTGGCGTGGCCAGGACGTCGTCGACGGCGACGGCCGCAAGATCGGAACTCTGGAGTCCCTCTACTTCGACACCGCCACCGACCGGCCCGCGTTCGCCGCGGTCATGATCGGCCTGCCGACCCGACGGCGTCTGGTATTCGTCCCGGTGGACAGGGCCACCGTCGGACCGGGCTACCTGAAGGTCACCTACGACAAGGCGCTGGTCAAGGAGGCGCCCGGAATCGACCCGGACGGCGAGCTCGCGGCCGAGGACGAGGGCGCGGTCTTCGCCCACTACGGGCTGCCGTACGAGCAGGGCAGCCGCGGCGAACGCCGGCTCGGCCGGCGCTGAAGCGTCCCACGAGCCTCTCCGAGGGAGACGACCGTGAGCCTGTTCCTCCTGCTGTTGCTGGTGGCGCTCGTGCTGGGCGTGATCGGGCTGACCGTCGCGGGGCTGTTCCACCTCTTCGTCGTGGGGATCGTGGTCCTGGTCGCCGACCTGGTCCTCGCCGGGGTGCTCATCGGACGCCGGGGGCGCCCCGCACGCTGAGCCGGACCGTGACGTGCGTGTCGTCCGACAGGTCTTCGGGACCAGGCGTGGGAGCCGCGGCTCCCCGGGCGGCGCGGTGCGCCGGCGCCCGGCCGTCCCGGCACCGGGTCCGCCAGGGACGCGTTCGGTCACCGGGGGAGGAGGTCCGGGGCGGGAGTCCGGGGGCCGGGCGGCCAGGCGGCGTCGGCGGGCCTCCGGGGCCCGGCACCCGATCACGTCGGCGGGCTCCCGGGGCCCGGTCCCGGCGGAGCCCCGCGCCGTCCCTGCGACGGCCGGCCGTCGCGCTTGCCGCGCGGGGAGGCGCCGCAGGGACGGCGCGGGCTCGCACCTGTCCGGCCGACGGCTCCCAGAGCCACGCCGGCGCTCGGTCAGGCGGATGCGCGTGTCGGGTCCGGGACCTGTGCACGTGACGGACCCGCCGGGCAGGCCTACGAGACTTCCGCGCCGCGTTCCGCGGCCTCCGTCTCCGAGACCGCGCTGGCCGTCGCCAGGGTGCCGCCGACGCTCTCCAGGTGGGCCCGCACGAACCACTGGAACTGCTCCAGGTCCCTGAGCTGGCCGATCAGGAGGTCCTCCGTGGCAGTGTCGATCTTGCCGGCCTCCTCGATGGCCGCGCGCATGCCCTCGACCACGCCGGTGTAGACGAGGTCGAGCGCGCCGAGATGCGCGAGGGCGTCGGCCCGTCCGATGGAGTAGTCGTCCCACTTCCGCTCGGCCACCAGCGCCCCGGGCGTGCCCTGGGCCACCCCGCCGAGAGCGGCGATGCGCTCGGCGACGTCGTCGGCCATCTCACGCACCTGGTCGACCTGGGGGTCGATCATCTCGTGCACCGCGATGAAGTGCGGCCCCACGACGTTCCAGTGCACGTGCTTGAGGGTCAGGTGCAGATCGTTGAGGGCGTGCAGACGCAACCGCAGCACGCCGATCAGCCGTCCGGCGGCCTCGCGCTCGATGCCGGGGACCGTGTACTTCGGGGTCAGGTCGTGCGTCATGGCTGACCTCAGCTCCTCATGCCTCGCGTACGTCATTGCACCTGCACGAATGCCCAGCATCGGCCGAGGCAGACATGCCCAGGCGGTGTGCCCGAGGACGGCGTGTCCCCCGGAGGACGTCAGGACGGCGGAGCCGGAACGGGCATCGCGCTGAGCGCCCGCGCCGCGTGGACGAGGTTGGACGCCATGGCCCGGCCCGTGGAGGTGGACCAGTCGTGGCCGCGGTCGTCCTCGAGGAAGTCGGGACCGGGCCCGGGGCCGAGGTGCCAGTAGGTCCAGGCCTGGCCGGGAATGGTGTAGCCGATGTCCGCGAGCGCACCGCTGATCTCGCTGATGACGTGGTGGGCGCCGTCCTCGTTGCCGGTGACCAGCACCCCGGCGACGCGGTTGTAGGCGACGGGACGCTCCTCGTCGTCGGTCTCGGCGAGCATGGCGTCCATGCGCTCGAGGACCCGCTGGGCGACCGAGGACGGGCGGCCGAGCCAGGTCGGCGACGCGACGATCAGGATCTGCGACGACAGCAGCTTCTCGTGCACGCCCGGCCAGTCGTCGCCGTCGCCCATGTCGGTCTCGACCCCGGGCTTCAGGTGCAGGTCGACGGCCCGTACGACGTCCACCTCCACCCCGTGGCCTTTCAGGGCCGCGATGACCGTGGCGGCGAGGGCCTCGGTGTTCGACGGCTGCGGTGAGGGCTTGAGGGTGCAGTTGATGACGAGTGCGCGCATGCCTACCCCTCTTCCCCGGGCGATGGCCTCCGACCGGCGGACCGCGGGAGCGTTCACCCGCCCGGCCGTGCGGTGGCCGGGGGAGCGGGCGGCCGGGCGGCGCTCCTGCGCACGCGTGGGCCCGGGCCGTCGCTCAGGACGATCCGCGGTCCGGCCGGGGCGCCGGGTCGGCTACCGTCGGCCGCATGGCTGACGAGTGCTTCCGGCATCCACGGCTGGCCGCGGTGTACGACGCCCTCGACCCCGACCGCGGCGACCTCGACGCGTACGTGCGCATGGCGGAGGAGTTCGGCGCCCGGCGGGTGCTGGACATCGGCTGCGGAACGGGGGTGTTCGCCCTGCTGCTGGCCGACCGCGGCATCGAGGTCGTCGGCGTCGACCCGGCCGGGGCCTCCGTCGAGGTGGCGCGGCGCAAGGCGGGCGGCGACCGGGTGCGGTGGATCGAGGGCGACGCGACCTCGCTCCCCGCACTGCGGGTCGACCTGGCGACGATGACGGCGAACGCGTCCCAGGAGATCACCGACACGCGGGTGTGGCACCGGACGCTGCGCGGCGCGTACGAGGCCCTGCGACCCGGCGGACGGCTGGTGTTCGAGACCCGGGACCCGGCCCGGCGCGCCTGGGAGGAGTGGGACCGCGACCGGACGTACCGGGTCGCGGAGGTCCCCGGTGCCGGGGCGGTCGAGAGCTGGTGCCGGCTGGTGGAGGTCAGGTGGCCGCTGGTGAGCTTCCGCTGGACCTACGTCTTCGCCTCGGACGGCGCGGCGCTGACCTCCGACTCGACGTTGCGATTCCGCGAGCGCGGGGAGGTGGCGGCGGACCTGGAGGCACAGGGGTACGTGGTGGAGGAGGTACGCGACGCTCCCGACCGGGAGGGCCGGGAGTTCGTCTTCGTCGCGCGGCGCCCCGAGGCCGGCCGGGAGACGCGGCGCGCTCCTCACGACGGCACGGGGTGAAGCGGCTGCGCTTCCGGCCCCGCGGACGCCGGGCCGCTCGGGCGGATCCGCCGGGCCGGAAGCGCAGCCGCTCCTGCGGGACGCGCCGCCGAGGGCGACGGTGACGTCCCGTCCGTGCGCCACAATCCGTGAGACGTCGGCAACGCCCCTGCCCCGTTCCGGTCCTACCGCCGTTAGGGTGCCCGGAATGAACTCCACAACCGTGCGCGGCGCCACGATCGAGTACGACGACTCCGGCCCCTCGGGCGGGCTCCCGCTCCTCCTGATCCACGGGCACCCCTTCAACCGCACCCTCTGGGCACCCCAGGTGACGGCGCTGACGGCAGCCGGGTACCGGGTCGTCACACCCGACCTGCGCGGCTACGGCCGCAGCAGCGTGACGCCCGGCAAGGTCCTGCTCGCCGACTTCGCCGACGACCTCGCCGCGCTCCTGGACCACCTGGCCATCGAGCGCGCGGTGGTCGGCGGCGTCTCCATGGGCGGCCAGATCACCATGGAGTTCCAGGCGCGTCACCCGGACCGGGTGCGGGCGCTCGTCCTGTCCGACACCTCCGCACCCGCCGAGACCGCCGAGGGCAAGGAGTTCCGCAACCGGCTGGCCGACCGGCTCCTCGCCGAGGGCATGGACGGCTACGCGCACGAGGTCATCGACAAGATGCTCGCGTCCTACAACGTGGCCGCGCTGCCGGACGTGACCGCCCGCGTCCTGGCGATGATGCGCGCCACCGATCCCCGCGGTGCCGCGGCGGCACTGCGGGGGCGGGCCGAACGCCGGGACTACCGGGACGTGCTGGCCGCCGTGCGGGCACCGGTCCTCGTCGTCGTCGGCTCGGACGACGTCTACACCCCCGTCGCGGAGGCCGAGTCCATCCGGCGTCTCGTCCCGCACTCCACCCTGGCCGTCATCGAGAAGGCCGGCCATCTCCCCGGCGTCGAGCGACCCGAGCGGTTCAACGCCGCGCTGCTGGATTTCCTGGCCGCGCGGCTGTGACCGGACGCGCGGGACGGGCGGTCCGGGCGCGTGGTGCCCCGGCGCGCGGAGGGCGCGCGTAGTGAGTGAGTGAGCCCTGTACGCGCCCCTGCGCCGGTACGGACAATGCGCAGTGTCCGTGATCACGCGGTGGGAGGCGCGGTGTCGTCCGACCGCCGCCCTCCGGGAAAGCAGGTCGATCGCCATGCTGTTGCGTCTGCCCACATCCGTGTCCGAGGCGCAGCAGTGCATGGCGGAGGGGGCGGTGCCCGTCGGCGGAGCCACCCTCGTGTGGGCCACCTGGCAGCGGGACGGCTTCCCGGAACTGGCCATGTCGCTGCGTGACCTGCCGGAGGCGACCGCGGTCGAGGCCGAGGCGCTGGGTGCGGCCGTGGTGCTGCACCGCATCGACGACCGCGTACCGGAGGTGCTGCGGCGGGCGGCGGGCTCGGTGGGGACCGGGGCCGTACGCCGGACGGCCACGGTCGGTGGCAACATCGTCGGCAGCAGCCTGCGCTGCCTGTTGCCCGCCGCCCTCGTCCTGGACGCCCGTGCCACGGTGCTGGGGCCGGACCGGGCCTACGAGACCGACCTGGCCGAGGTCGTGGCCAAGCGTCACCTGCTGCTCGGTCTGCGCTGGCGCACCCCGGTGGCCAGCGGCTACCGCAAGCAGCCCGCCGAGGCCGGCGGACCGCCGCCCCTGGTCGTGGCCACCGCCGTGCACGGCGACGGCGAGGGCCGGCCCCACCTGCGGGTCGCCGTCCGGGACGGTTACGAGGTGCTCGGCGGGACCACGGCGTGCGACGGGGGGACTGACGACGTCCTGCACGCGCTGGAGCGCACGGATGTCGGCGCACTGCCCTCCGCGGCGCGGAGCGTCGTGCGTGAGCAGGTCGCCGGCATCCTGGGCTCCCTCTCCGGTCGCTGACCGGCAGCCCGGGCGCCGGTCACCGTGCGGTACGGGTCAGCCGTTGGCGAGTGCCTTGACCCGGTCCAGCGCGCCGTTGAACTTGTCGTGGTCCCCGACGGTCGGCCCGGTCGAGGTGTACTGCCACATCGTGTGGACGTTCCAACCGGCCGGCAGCGGCCCCACCGTCGAGGCGTACCGGGCGATCCACAAGGGGTTGGTGGAGCCGAAACCGCTGTAGTTCCCGGTGCACTGGATCCACCAGTTGGTGGAGGTGTAGATGGCGGCGTGGCGGCCGGTGCGCGCCTTGTACCGGTCCAGGAAGTCGCGGATCCAGCCGACCATCTGACTCGCCGTCCTGCCGTAGCAGGTGTCTCCGTACGGGTTGTACTCGATGTCGAGCACGCCCGGCAGTGTCTTGCCGTCCTTCGTCCAGCCGCCGCCGTGGTCGACGAAGTAGTCCGCCTGGGCGGCACCGCCGGCGCCGTCCGGGATCGCGAAGTGGTAGGCGCCGCGGATCATGCCGACGTCGTACGAACCGTTGTACTGCTGGGCGAAGTTCGGATTGCGGTACGAGGTGCCCTCGGTGGCCTTCGCGTAGGCCCACCTCACCCCGCTGTTCCAGAGGGTGGACCACGCGACGTCGCCCTGGTGGCTGGAGACGTCCACCCCTTCGGTCTGGGTGACCCGGGAGGGGACGGGCTGTCCCTGGACACCCTCATGGGCGAGGACACCCATGCCCATGTAGGCGGAACCGCGGGCCGGTGTCCCGTCGGACTCGTCGGCCGACGCGGGGATCGCGGGCAGGGCCAGCAGGAGTGACTGGGCGGCGAGGAGGGCGCCCGATGTGAGCAGGCGTGAGTGGCCCGAGGCCACGGCTATGGGTTTGCGCATGGCACCCATGCCATCCGCTGTCACGCCGCACCGCATCCCGACGGCGCCCAGACGGTGTTGCCCTGTCCGCCACCCGTGACGGATCCGCCGATCGCGGGACCGGACCGGACGCCGCTCCCGGGGGCGGCAGGGTGACCGTGCCCGGTTCGGTCCAGCGGCGGGCTACGGGCGAAGCGGCGGTGCCGACGGGCCGCGCGCGCTCCCCGCTCGTCCGGCGGGCGTGCCGCCGCCGAGGATGCGGTTGACGCCGTCCTCGAAACGGGCGTCGAAGTGGTGGCTGGTGAGGGTGTCGAGGGACGCCGCGAGGGCGGGGTACGGGCCGGACGCGACCGCCGCGCGCAGGCGGTGCTCGTCGGCGGTGTCCGCGGCCTGTTCCTCCTGGGTGAGCCCCAGGGTGAAGTAGACGAGGGCGTACAGGGTCCAGGCCGCCGTGTCCCGGGTGTCGTCGTGGCACGCGAGGGCGGCGACGAGGGTGTCGGCGAAGCGCAGGGTGTGCGGGTCGGGGGCGTAGGTGCCTGCCACCAGTGCGGCGCCGTCACGGTGGGCGAGCAGGGAGCGCCGGTAACGCCGCGTCAGCTCACGGGCCCGCTCGCCCGGGTCCTCGGGCAGAGCCTCGTAGGTGATCGTGCCGGCGACGGCGTCGGCCATCAGTTCCAGCAGTCGTGTCTTGGTCTTGACGTGCCACAGCACCGTGTTCATCCGGACGCCGAGCCGGTCGGCGACGGCGCGCGTGGTGACGGCCTCCAGCCCCGCCTCGTCGAGCAGCCGCAGGGCTTCGTCCACCACGACGGCGGGGGACAGGCGGGTGCGGGGGGAGGGGTCCGTTTGCTTTTTGGTCACTGACCTAGTTTAGTGCGAGGAGACGTATTGGTCAGTGACCAAGGAGATGGGTGTGGAAGAGATCGAAGAGATCGTCGTGGTCGGAGCCGGTCCCACCGGGCTGTGGCTGGCGGCGGAGCTGCGGTTGCAGGGTGTCCCGGTGACCGTGCTGGAGGCGCGTACCGAACGCGATCCGCACTCGAAGGCGCTCACCCTCCATCCCCGGACCCTGGAGATCCTGGGCATGCGAGGCCTCGCGGACGACTTCGTCGGGGAGGGCATGCCGGTGCCCACGGGCCATTTCGGGTCGCTGGAATCCCGTATGGACTTCCAGGTCCTGGACACCCCCTACCCCTTCACCCTGTTCCTGCCGCAGGCGCGCACCGAGGCCCTCCTCGAACGCCACGCCCGGTCCCGGGGCGCCCGCATCCTGCGCGGGCACCGGGTGACGGGGCTGGAGCAGGGGCCGGAAGCCGTGCGGATCGAGGCGGAGGGGCCCGCGGGGCCGTACGTCCTGCGGGCGCGCTGGGTCGTGGGCTGCGACGGCACCCGCAGCCGGGTCCGTGAGGCCGCGGGCATCGACTTCCCCGGCACCGACGCGACCCTCTGGGGCTGGCTCGGTGACGTCGTCCTCGCCCGGACCCCGGCCCTGCCCCTCAGCGTCTCCGGGCCGGAGGGGGGCCTCATGGCGGTGCCCATGCCGGGCGGGGTCACCCGCTTCGTGGGTCACGCCCCGGAAGACCGGCGCGGCGACCACCCGGGTGAGTTGACCCTGGAGGAGATGCGCCGCAGGACCCGGCGTGTCCTGGGTGACGACTTCGGCATGCGCGACCCCGAGTGGCTCTCCCGCTTCGGCAACGCCACCCGCCAGGCCGCCGCCTACCGCAGGGGCCGCGTCCTGCTCGCGGGCGACGCGGCGCACATGCACTTCCCCGCCGGGGGCGTGGGACTGAACGTCGGCTTCCAGGACGCCACCAACCTCGCCTGGAAGCTGGCCGCGACGGCGCTCGGCACCGCCCCCGAGTGGCTGCTGGACACCTACCACGCCGAACGCCATCCCGTCGGCGCGGACCTGCTCACCTGGACCCGCGCGCAGACCGCGCTCATGACCGGCTACTCACCCGAAGGACACGCCCTGCGCGCCGTCCTGTCCGACCTGATCGGCACCGTCCCCGCCTTCTCCCGCGCGCTCGCCGAACGCCTCGGCGCGCTGGACGTCGGCTACCCCCCGGCCGGCCCCGGCACCTCCCACCCGCTGGCCGGCACCAGGGCCCCGGACCTGGCCTTCGCGGACGGCACCGGTCTCTTCTCCCTGCTGCGGGACGGCAGGCACCTGCTGCTCGAACTCGACGGCCACCAGGGCGCCGACGCGGTGCCGGCCGGCCGCCCGCTGCCGCACGGCACCCGTCACCACACCGTCCGCCCGGTGGACGCCGGCCCGGGGTGGAGCGCCGTACGCAGGGTGCTGGTGCGCCCCGACGGCCACGTGGCCTGACCCGGGGAGCGGCCCCCGGCCGAACGGGCGCCGACGCGCCGGTACGGGTGACGCCGGAGGCCCGGACGGTCTCCGGCGTCGCTGCGACCAGGCACGCGTGCCGGACTCGCCCCTCCCGCAGCCCGGTGCGGCGCGTCCGGCAGCCGGAAGGAGCTGCCGCCGCCGGCGAACACCGCGTCCGCGGCGCCCGGCACCGCGACCGGACGCCGCTCTCGTGCACGCCGCGCACGTCGACGCCCCGGCTGTGGCAGGGGTGCTGACCCGGGCCACGCCCGGCCGGCGCCACGGGGAATGCTCCGGCGGGGGACGGTGTTGAGCGGGACGTGACTGACATGCGCGGATCAGAACCGTTGCCGCGCGTGCGGTCGGAAGGAGTTCCCATGGCACGCGGCACCGCACGCCCGGTCGTCCGGCTGAAGTCGACGGCGGGGACCGGCGTCACCTATGTGACGCGCAAGAACCGGCTCAACGACCCCGACCGGCTCGTCCTGCGCAAGTACGACCCGGTGGCGGCGGAGCACGTCCTGTTCCGCGAGGAACGCTGAACGGCGCGACGGACCGAGGAGGGATTCTCATGAAGGTGCGCAACTCCCTGCGCTCACTGAAGGCCAGGCCCGGTGCTCAGGTGGTGCGTCGCCGGGGCGTGACCTATGTGATCAACAAGAAGGACCCGCGTTCCAAGGCCCGCCAGGGCTGAGCCGCGCGCGAGGCCCGGCCCCGCCACCGGCGGGGCCGGGCCCTGCCATGTCCGTGCCCGCCGGGCCGTGCCGCTCGGTGCCCGAGCCTCCTGGCACACTGCGGTGCGTGCCCATCCGCCCCACCCCCAGGAGGACCTCGTGACCACCGAGCACCCGCTGGACCGCGCCGCCCGGTGTCAGCGGCGGTTCGACACCCTCTTCGCGGAGTACTTCGACACGCTGGGCACGACGTGGGACACGCCCTCCTTCAGCCGCTTCACCCCGGACTGCCTGGACCTGCTGCGCGACCTCTCGCTGCGAGGCGGCAAGCGGATGCGGGTCGTGCTGCTGCACGAGGCCGCGCGCCTGGTGACCGCCGAGCCGGTGCCAGGGCTGGACGCCGCCGCGCTCAGCGTCGAACTGCTGCAGACCCACGGACTGGTGCACGACGACCTCATCGACGACAGCGCCACCCGCCGGGGCGGACCCACCACCTACTACGCCTACCGGGACAGGTTCCCCCGGCATCCGCGCGCGGCGCTCGCCCTGACCGTACTCGCGGGCGACCTGGCGCTCGCCCTCTCGCTGCGCGTGCTCCTGGACGCCGAGCTCCCCCCGGCCGTGCGGCAGGCGATGGTCGAGGTCCAGACCCGGGCCGCGGCCGACACGTTCGTCGGCCAGATCGTCGACCTGGAGCGCGACTTCGCCGCCACCGTCCCGGACGACGAGGTCCTGCACGATGTCGCCGACCACAAGTCGGCCCGCTACTCGGTCCTCGCGCCCCTCGAACTCGGACTGCTGGCCGCCGGTGAACAACCGGCCGCCCACGCACAGGAGTTGCGTCGTTACGCCCGCCTGGTCGGCATCTGCGGGCAGATGCGTGACGACTACTTGGACCTCTTCGGCGACGCGGCCACGATGGGAAAGCCGACCGGTACCGACATCCGCGAGGGAAGGCGCAGCTACACCGTCGTCCGCCTGCTGTCCACCGTGAGCGGCTCCGAGCGCGCGGTCGTGGAGGCGGCCCTGGGCGACCCCGCCTGCCCGCCGGAGACCGTCGCCGAGGTCCGCGGGATCGGCGAGCGCCACGGGGTGCCCGCCCTGATGCGCGAGGACATGCGGCGGTACGCTGAGCAGGCCCGTCTGGTGGCGGCGGGCTGGCGTCCGCGGTGGCGCGAGGAGGCGGTCGCCTTCTTCGAGGGGCTGCCGGGGTGGAGCATCGACCGGGCCGGGTGACCGGCGGCCGACGGGTCCCGGGGGACTACGGAAGAGCAAGGGAACGTACATGGCTGTGGCGGTTCTGTCCGGCGTCCTGGTGCTCGTCGTCGGTGGGTGTGTCTGCGTCGTGTGGGCGGCGCGGGGCGGCCCCCGGTGGGTGCGGGGCGTGGCTGCCGCGACCCTGTCGGTGGGCGAACTGGTACGCGGTCCGGGGAACTCCGGTCGCGGCCCGGGCGGGCGGGGCGACTCGGACGACTGAACCGGCCCGCCCGACACCTGTTCCCCGTGTCACTCAAAAGGGTATTCGGGATCTTCCACCCCGGGTGCCCGGTCATGCTCTGAGCCGATGCGCCGTTGACCAGACGCATCAGTGACGACGCGCCCTCCGGGGGGAAGCATGACGCACTCGACACACTCGACGCAGCGGGGCCGAGGCCTGGACGACCAGGCCGTACTGCTGGTCGCCGGACTCGCCGACCTGGCGGTGAGCACGTTCGGGGCGGCGGTGGGCGGGCTGCGCGGGCTCCTCGGCCGCTCGGACACCGCCGACCTGGTGCGGGAGGCGGAACAGGATCTCCAGGCCCGGGGCAGGCTGGCCCTGGACCGTTGGACCAACGTGCCACCCGCCCACCTGGAGGTGCTCGCCCGGCACGCGCGGGCGCGGCGGGCAGCGGACGGCGGCGATGTCTGACCGCTGGGACCCGGACGCCTTCAAGGCCCGCGTCGACGACGTCCTGCGCGCCTTCCTGGAGGAGGAGGCCGGCCACTTCGTGGCCGTCGACGACGCTCTCACGCCCGTGGCCGAGCAACTGCGGAACGCGGCCGGGCACGGCAAACGGCTGCGAGCGGCCTTCTGCTACTGGGGCTGGCGCGCGGCCGGACAGCCCGACAGCGACGCGCTCGTACGGGCGGCGGCCTCCATGGAGCTGGTGCACGCCGCGGCGACCGTCCACGACGACCTCATCGACGACAGCCGTCTGCGCCACGGTCTGCCCACCGCCCACGTCGCCCTGGAAGCCGTACTGACGACGGCCCGCGGGACAGGCCGGCATCCTGTCCCGCACCACCCCGCCCCGGAGCAGGCCCGGGACGGCCGCCGCCGGGTCCGTGCGGCCGCCCGGTCCCTGGCCATGCTGGTGGGCGACCACCTGATGGCCCTCGCCGGGCAGTTGTTCATCACCAGCGGTCTCCCCGCCGCCTACCTCGCCCGCGCCCGCGGTCTGTGGGCCGCGCTCGCCCGCGAACTCGTCGCCGGCGAGTGCCTGGAGATCCTGCACACCGGCGGACGACCGGACACCGGGACCTCGCTGAAGGTGGTCCGGTACAAGACCGCCAAGTACACCGTCGAGCACCCCCTGCTCATCGGCGGCCTGCTCGCCGGGGCCCCTCCCGCACTGCGCGACACCTACTCGGCCTACGGACTGCCGCTCGGCGAAGCGTTCCAGCTCCGCGACGACCTGCTCGGCCTGTTCGGAGACCCGGAGCACACCGGCAAGGCGGCCCTGGACGACCTGCGCGCCCACCGGCCCACCGCACTGCTGGCCGAGACCTGGCAGGCCGCCGACGCGTCCCAGCGCGAGCTGCTGGGCGGCGTGTTGGGCCGCGGCGACCTGGACGCGACCCACCTGCGCGACATCCGGGACCTCATGCTGGAGCTGAAGGCTCCGCAACGGGTCGAGCGGATGATCCTCACCCGCGTGGAGCGGGCCACCCGCGCCCTGGACCACACCGGGACGCCACCGCACGCGCGCCGGGCGCTGCGCGACCTGGCCCAGCGGGCCACCGACCGCATCCACTGACGAGGAGACCGTGATGAGCTTCACCGAGACGTCGATGGACGCCCTCCGCCACGACGGCGACGAACTCGCCGACGCCGTCGTCGCCACCCTGTTCGAGCGCGGCGAGGTCGGCATGTTCAACTCCCTGATGCGCCACGTCTCCACCACCGGCCAGCAACCACCGGAGGGCCTGCCCGGGGTGGCCCGGGAGTACCTGCGGGTGACCGGCACACCGCCCGACTGGGTGGACTGGTCCGAGATGGAGAAGGCCCGCCTGTTCTTCCTCGACAACAACGTGCACATCGCCACGGCCCTGTCGTTCGCGTCCATGCCCGCCTGCTACGTCGTCCCGCACGTGGCCAAGCTGCTGTCGGCCACCCACGGGCTGAGCTACCCCTCCAAACGGATGGCGGAGACCGGCCAGTTCACCGTCTACCTCATGCGTCCGGACGCGTTCGAAGCCGGGGGCCGGTTCATCCCGGCAGCGCAGAAGGTACGCCTGCTGCACGCCGCCGTCCGCCACCACCTGAAACGGGAGAACCGCTGGGACACCGAGACCCTCGGCGCGCCGATCTGCCAGGAGGACATGATCGGCGGGCAGATGTTCTTCTCCCTGCTCGTCCTGGACAGCCTGCACCGTCTCGGCATCCACATGTCCGCCGAGGGGGCGGACGCCTACTTCTACGCGTGGCGCGTGGTCGGCGCCATGCTCGGCGTCGACCAGACGGCCGTCCCCACCACGCTCGACGAGGGGCGGCGGTTCCTCGACCTCTACATGCTGCGCCACATGGGCCCGTCCGAGGAAGGCGCCCACCTGACGAGGCAGCTGATCGACCTGTACGAGGAAGTCGTCCCCGGCACCCTCTTCGACCCGGTCGTCCCCGCCCTGATCCGCTACCTCGTCGGCGACACGTGCGCCGACTGGCTGGACGTGCCCCGCAGCCCCTGGGACACCCTCGTGACGGCCGCCCCGCACCTGCTCGGTGTCCTGGAGACGATCGAGGACCGCTCCCCCCTGGGAGCCTGGGCGCTCGACCGCCTCGGCCACCTCACCACGATCCTCGAACTGTCCTCCCTCACCCGCGGACGCGTCATGCACTACGCCATCCCCGAACAGCTCAGGAAGGAGTACGGCGTCGCCGGCGCCGCCTCCCGCACCAGCCGCTGGACCCCGCCGCCCGCGACCGTCTCCTGAGCCACCGGGCGCGCCGCCCGATTGTCAGTGGGATCTTCTACGGTTCAGTCAGTGGGACCCGCGGACGCACCGCGGGCCGATCCGGGGAGAGGTCTGCCATGACGAAGACGTATCTGGAGCTGTCGCAGGACGGCGGGGGCGCGCACAAGTTCTACGAAGTCACCGTCCAGGGGCAGGTCGTGACGGTGCGCTACGGCCGGATCGGTGCCGCGGGGCAGACCCAGACGTCGACCTTCCCCACCGCCCAGAAGGCCGAGGCGGCGGCCGCGAAGAAGATCAGCGAGAAGGTGCGCAAGGGCTACGCCCCCGCCGTGCAGGGGCAGCGGGCGCCCCGCGCGGTCACGCGCCGCCAGGTGACCTCGGCGCCGTCCACGGCCCGCGCCGTCGCCCCCGTCCTGTGGCGCTTCCGCACGGGCTCCGCCGCGTTCGGCATCCACATCGACGAGGAGCGCTGCTGGGTGGGGAACCAGGCGGGCGACGTCTACACCCTCGCGCACGGAGGCGAGGTCCTCGCCCGTTACCAGCTGCCGGACGGCGTCAAGTGCCTGGTCGCCGACGACTTCTGGATCTACGCCGGCTGCGACGACGGCCGGGTGTACGACCTGTCGTCCAAACTGCCGTTCGCGGCCTACGACATCGCGGCCGACGTGGACATCTTCTGGCTCGACATCCACGAGGGCGTGCTGAACGTCGCGGACCGAGCCGGGCGGCTCACCGTGATCGACCACGAGGACGAGCACCAGTGGGCGCGCGGCGGGCGCGGCGAGCACGCGTGGATGGTGCGCGCCGACGACCGGGCCGTCTACCACGGGCACACGCACGGCGTCACGGCCCACTCCCCGGACGGCGGCACCGAGTTGTGGCACACGCCCACGCAGGGCGCCGTGCTCTTCGGCTGGCAGGAGGACGACGCGGTGTACGCGGGTACCGGGCGCCACACGGTCCAGCGACTGTCGAAGGCCACCGGCGCCATCGAGGCGACCTACCACTGCGACAGCCCGGTGTACTCGTGCGCCACCTCGCCCGGCGGCCGGTTCGTCTTCGCCGGGGACTCGGCCTCCTCGGTGTACTGCTTCGACCGGGACGGCACGCGGCTGTGGAAGCTGGGCACGGGCGGCGGCTCGGCCCTGTCGATGCAGTACCGGGACGAGCGGCTCTTCCTGGTCACCACGGACGGTTCCCTGGTGTGCGTGGACGCGAGCGAGGCGGCGGTCACCGCCGCCCAGCAGGGCTCGGTGCCCGTCGCCCGTGACGTCAAGCTCGCCGCCGCGCTGCCGACGTACGCGCCCGCCACCGCGGCCGGTTCGGTGACGACCGTCGCCGCGGCACCCGCGGGTTCGGTGGTCGTGGAGTGCGTCCAGGAGAACGGCCGGACCCGGATCCACGTGGTGTCGGAAGGGTACGACCCGTCGTGGAACGTCCAGTTCCCGAGGGCGATCCGGGAACCGGGCGCACGCTACGTGGTCGACGCCCTGCACGCCGCGTCGGGCGGTTTCTACCGGGTGCGCGGGGACATCAGGCGTCTTGTGTGACCGGGGGCGGCCTCAGGCGATGGAGGCCGAGATGACGGCGGAGACCGCGAGGTTGCAGGACGCCGTCACCCACACGGCCGGGTGGGGCTCCGGCTCGACCAGCGTCGCGCCGAGCCGCCCCGGCGTGATCAGGTCGACCACCAGGAAGGCCACGGCCATCATCACGAGCCCCAGCAGGCCGAACGCCGCCGTCGAGACCAGGCCCTTGCCGAAGTCCTCGTAGGTCGTCCAGATGGAGGTGAACACGATGCCGCCGATACCGAGCAGCGCGGAGCTGAGCACCGCGGCGGCGTTGCGGTTGCGCTGCTCCCAGATCTGCCGGCCGAGCTTTCCGGGCGTCAGCACGTCCACCAGGACGATGCCGAGGACCAGGAGGACCAGACCCAGGCCGCCGTAGGCGGTGGCCCGGCCCAGTCCGTTGACGATGTCGCTCATGGGGATGCCGGCTCCGTAGCGTGAGAGATCGTGAATGATCGCGGTCAAGGCGATGCAAAATGTAGCGCACCCGTTCGGCCACCCGGCCCCTGCGGTACGACCGACCGGCCGCCGCGTCAGGAAGCCGCCGCGAGCGCGCGGTTGCGGCGCACGGAGGACCAGAAGGACGAACCGATCAGGACCACGCCGATGAGGCCGGTGATGAGCTCGTTGATCTGGTACTGGATGGTGACCAGCAGGATGAGGGCGAGGGCGCCGATGGCGTAGTGGGCGCCGTGCTCCAGGTAGACGTAGTCGTCGAGGGTGCCCTGACGGACCAGGTAGACGGTCAGGGACCGGACGTACATGGCGCCGATGCCGAGACCGAGGGCCATCAGCACGATGTCGTTGGTGATGGCGAAGGCGCCGATGACGCCGTCGAAGGAGAACGACGCGTCCAGGACCTCCAGGTAGAGGAACATGAAGAACGCGGCCTTGCCGGTGAGGGCGACGGACGAGCGGGACCTGCCCGCATGTTCGGCCTCCGCCTCGGCCGCGTGCCCGCGCTCCTCCTCCTGTTCGAGTCTGTCCTCGAAGAACCCGGAGAGACCACCCACCACCATGTAGGTGATCAGGCCGGCGACACCGGCGAGCAGGACCGTCTCCGCCTTGTCGGCATGCACGCCCCCGTGCTGGTGAGCGTGGGCGCCGAAGGTGATCGAGGAGACGAGCAGCACGATCAGGGCGATGCACACCGACAGCATGTCGACCCTGCCGAGCCTGGCCAGCGGACGCTCCAGCCAGCCCAGCCACTTGACGTCCCGGTCCTCGAAGACGAAGTCGAGGAAGATCATCAGGAGGAACATGCCACCGAAGGCGGCGATCGACGGATGGGCGTCCGTCACCAGCTCCTGATAGCGGTCCTTGTCGGTGAGCGCGAGGTCGACGGCCTCGATCGGCCCCAGCCGGGCGCTGACCGCCACGATCACGACCGGGAACACCAGGCGCATACCGAAGACGGCGATGAGAATGCCGACGGTGAGGAAGATCTTCTGCCAGAAGGCACTCATCTTCTTCAGGATCCCGGCGTTGATCACCGCGTTGTCGAACGACAGGGAGATCTCCAGCACGGCGAGGATGGCGACGAGACCGAAGGCGGTCCACCCGTCGTACAGCACTCCGGCGGCCAGGCCCAGGGCGGTGACGGCGAAGGCCCAACGGAACGTCTTCAATAGCACGGGCTACTCACTCACTCCTGTTGTCGCGCTGTGCCGGAACGGGTCTTCCCTGCCAGTGCCCCTCACCCACGATGTCTACCACGATCGTTCGCCGTTCCCGCGGTGTCCGGCGCCGCACGGGCCGCGACAGCCCGGGAAGGGGCCCGCTGCCGGCTGGAACCGCTGGACGACCCGCCGCTCTGAGGGCGCCCCTTCCTGTCCGGCCGCGCCGTTGTCAGTGGCGGATGCGAGGCTGCCCGTCATGGATGAGGTGGAGTTCATGCGGGGCAGGGTGTACGGCGCGGACCACGACAACCCCGGGCCGCGGGCCGGCCGCGTCTACGCGCAGCTGGTGGGCGGGCCGCTGGACGGTCTGCTGCTGGACGTCACCGACCTCACGGAGGAGGAGCGCGGCCGGGGAGTGTCACTGGCCACGGAGATGGGCCGCTACGGGGCGGGCGGCCACTGCGCGTACGGGCCGAGGCCGGGCGCCCCCCGGCGCTTCGACTGGCGGGGCGACCTGCCCTGACGGCTCCCCGGTGTGTGCGCCGGCGCCCCCGGTGTGCGACCAGAGCCGCGAGCAGCCGGTCGTGTGCGGCCCCGGGGGCCGGCTCGGGCCGCCCGCCCGGCGCGGTGATCACCTGGCCTCACCGCCGACACCGCCTACACCTTCGCCGTCTACGCCCGCCACGCGGCGGGCAACCGCTCGGCCCGCTCCGCCACCGTGGACGTCACGACCGACGCGGGCGGCGGCACCCCGGGCACCGCCTGCTCCGTCGGATACCGCGTCGTCGGCGAGTGGCCCGGGGGCTTCCAGGGCGAGATCGCCGTCCGCAACACCGGGAGCTCCTCCCTCGGCCCGTGGACACTCGCCTTCGCCTTCGCGGACGGCCAGACCATCACGAACATGTGGGGAGGCACCGCCACCCAGAACGCCGGCGCGGTGAGCGTCGCTCCGGCCTCCTACACCGCCACCATCCCCGCCGGCGGCACGGTCACCCTCGGCTTCACCGCCGGGAAGGGCGCCACCAACACCGCCCCGGCCGCCTTCAGCCTCAACGGCACCGCCTGCCGCGCGACGTGACCGTACGCGCGCACCGGACGGCGGGGGCCGCGCGCCCCCGCCGCCCGGCACCGGGCGCCCGACGGGCGACGGGCGTCAGAACGACACCTCGCGGACACTGGCCTGGCTCCGCGGCCGCGTCGTCGCGGTGATCTCCGACCGGTGGCGGCTCGCCGAGAACGTCACCGTCAGCGTCTCGGGCGCGCCCTGGCCCGTACTCACCGTGAAGCCCTGGTCCGGCACGGCCGAGATCAGGCACACCCCGCCGGCGCCGAAGCGCACGGTCGCCTTGCCGCCCTCGGACGGCACGGTGTACACGCCGGACCCGCCCTCCTCGCACCCCGGTTCTCCCCCTCCCGCCGACGGCTCCGGGGGCGTGGCGCGGGCGGTCGGCGTCGGCGTCGGCGCAGGTGTCCGACTCGGCTCGCGCGTCTTCTCGCCCGTACGGGTGCGGGACGGCGTCGGGCCGGGTTCCCGGCTGGTCGCCGACGGGCTGGGGGAGCGCTTCGCCGTCTTCGACGCGGTGGGCCGGGGGGACGCCGGAAGCTCCTCCGGGGCCGACTGCGCGACCGGCGCGGTCGGCCGCGTCGAGCCCACCACGAAGTGGATCGTGATGATGACGGCCGTGACGCTGGCGGCCGTGCACGACAGCCAGATGATCAGGTAACGCAGGAGGCGGGGCACGACACCATGGTGACGGACCGGCTAACGTGCCTGCCCATGGCCTCCGTACTTGTCGTCGAGGACGACCCCGTGATCCGGACCGCGCTGATCGAGGTCCTGACCGGGCACGGCTACGCGGTGAGGACCGCCCACCAGGGATTCGAGGCGTTGCGCGACATCACCCAGAGCCCGCCCGACATCGTGGTGCTCGACCTCGGACTGCCCGACCTGGACGGGCTGGACGTACTGCGGATGATCCGGGGCGTCTCCCGCGTCCCGGTGCTGGTCGCCACCGCCCGCGACGACGACGCCGAGATCATCCGGCTGCTCAACGCCGGAGCCGACGACTACATGGTGAAACCGTTCTCCGGCGGCCAGCTCGCGGCCCGACTCGCGGCCGTGCTGCGCCGCTCCGTGCCCGCCGACGTCCGGACCGCACGGCAGCCGGTCCTCCAGGTCGCCGACCTGCGCATCGACCCCACGGCCCGCACCGCGCACCTCGCCGGCCGGGAACTGCCGCTCACCCGCCGCGAGTTCGACCTGCTCGCCTACCTGGCCGCCAACGCCGACCAGGTCATGTCCCGGCAGCGCATCCTCGCCGAGGTGTGGCAGCAGCCGTACCTGGAGGACCAGACGGTGGACGTCCACCTCTCCGCGCTCCGCCGCAAGATGGGGGAGAACCCGCGAGCGCCCCGTTACCTCCGCACCGTGCGCGGGATCGGCATAAAACTGGTCAGCGCGCCATGAGGCGTGCCCTCGCCGGCATCGCGCTGGCCGTCACCTCGATGGTGGCGCTGTCGTTCCTCATCCCGCTCGCCCTCCTCGTCCGCGAACAGGCCCGCGACCGGGTCACCACCGCCGCCGAGCAGCGCGCCGCGGCCCTGTCGCCGGTCCTCGCCCTCACCACCCGGCGTACCGACGTCCAGCAGGCCGTGGCGGAACTCGGCTCGTCCGACCAACTCGCCGTACGGCTGCCCGGCGGCGGCTTCGTCGGGACCCCGCACGCGCCGACGGACGCCCTCGACCGGGCCGTGCGGGGGCGTGAGACGCTCGCCGTCGACACCGCGGACGGCTGGGTCTACCTCCAGCCCGTCGTCCTGCGGGGCGACCGGGTGGCGGTCGTCGAGGCCTATGTGCCCGCCGCGGATCTCACCCGGGGCGTGGCCGCCTCGTGGGGCGTGATGGCCCTGCTCGCGCTGGGCCTGGTCGGTGGATCGGTCCTGGTCGCCGACCGGCTCGGCGCCCGCGTCGTCCGCTCCTCCCGCAGCCTCGAGCGCGCCTCGCTCGCCCTCGGCTCCGGCGATCTCGACGTACGGGTGGAGCCCGACGGGCCGCCCGAACTCCAGGAGGCCGGGGTGGCGTTCAACACCATGGCCGACCGGGTCGTCGACCTGCTCGCCGTCGAGCGGGAGCTGGTCGCCGACCTCTCCCACCGGCTGCGCACCCCGCTGACCGCCCTCTACCTGGAGGCCGACCGGATGGGGGCGACGCCCAGCGCCCGGCGGGTCAGGCAGGCGGCGGGGGAGCTGGAGAGCGAGCTGGACTCGATCATCGCCGCGGCGCGCACGCCGCTGGCGGCGACGCAGCCCGGCGGGGCGGGGACCGGTACGTCGAAACCGTGCGACGTCGCCGAAGTGGTCGCCACGCGCCTGGACTTCTGGTCGGTCCTCGCCGCCCAGCAGGAACGCCTGTGCGAGCGCTCGCTCACGCCGCGCCCGGCGCCCGTGGCCTTCTCCGAGGACGACCTCGCGGCCGTCGTCGACGCGCTGATCGGCAACGTGTTCCGGCACACCCCGCAGGGCACCGCCTTCGTCGTCCGTGTGGAGCGGACGGACCGGCACGTCGTCCTGACGGTCGACGACGCCGGGCCGGGCGTGGCGGACCCGGAGGCGGCACTCACCCGGGGTGTCAGCGTCGGCGGCTCCACGGGACTCGGCCTGGACATCGTGGCCCGGGCGTCGCGCGCGGCGGACGGTGAACTGTCCATCGACCGCGCGCCACTGGGCGGCGCGCGGGTACGGGTGTCGTTCGCGCTCGCCGACGGCGGACGCTGAAGCGCTTCAGAGGCCGGTGCCGAAGTCCTGCGTCCACCAGGGGCCGCCGTCGCCGAAGTGGACACCGACGCCGAGCTCCTTGAAGGAGCAGTTGAGTATGTTCGCGCGGTGTCCCGCGCTGTTCATCCAGGAGTCCATCACCGAGGCCGCGTCGCTCTGCCCCTGGGCTATGTTCTCGCCCACCGCGGACCACTGGTAACCGGCGGCCTCGACACGGCTCGCCATGGTGGAGCCGTCGGGTCCCGTGTGGGACAGCACGCCGCTGCCGGCCATGACGTCGCTGTACTCGTCGGCGGCACGGGTCAGCCGGTCGTTCGCCGTGACCGGCGAGCAGCCGGCCGCGGCGCGCTCCTCGTTGACGAGCGCCAGAACCCGCGCCTCGGGGCTGTCGCCCGCCCCACCGGAACCCGAATCCGGACCCGACCCCGATCCCGGATCCGAAGCAGGCCCCGACCGGGTGCCCGCACCGGAGCCGCTGCCGCCGTCCGACGGGCGGTCGCCGCGGCTTCGCGCCGTCGCCTTGTCGGGTGCCCCGGACGCGGGCCCGGCCGTCTTCGCCGGTCCGGTGGCCGAGCCGGCCGCCTTGGCCGGTTTGCCGGTCGGCTCGGTACCCCCGTCCGGCTCGGTACTCGCGAACGGCGAGCCGGACGCCGTGGCACGCGGGCTCGCCGACGGCGACGCGAGCGGCGCCGCGCCGCCCGCGGCGTCCCGGGCGCCCGCGGCCTCACCGGCGGCCCTCGTGGTGACCCGGTCCGCGGTGCCGCCGTCCTCGCCCCCGGAGACGGTCAGGGTGACCCCGACACCCGCCGTCACAGTGACGGCGCCGAGCACCAGCGCGGTACCGCGTGTTCTGAGTCCGCCACGGGGGCGGGCGTGGGAACGGGACGGGCGAGCGGCTCGGTGGGAACCCATACGCAAGGACACCTCGGCTTGTCTTCGGCTGACGGCACACCACCCCGTACCCGGTGGACGCGATCGCGCCCACCGGGACCGTGGGGGGTGGTCGAGAGCCTAGGACCCCTCCGGCGGGGAAGTGGCAGCGAGAAGGCCATCTTCAGAAAGCCTTAAAAGAGCCCCCAAAGTCCGTTGAGGTCCCGGGCCGGGCGACGGACCCGACGGGCGGTGGGCGGGGGAGCGAGGTGAGGAGGCGGTGGCGGTGGCGGGGGAAGGGGGGAGAGGAGGAGGGGGACCCCACCGCACGGGGTCAGGAGTGGCCCGGCTCACATGGCGTACCGC